>DATMSL010000032.1:0-54149 GCA_035565435.1 Dyadobacter sp.
AATGGCCCGTGTAGACCGCGAGCAAGGTTTCTGGAAAAGCCCGTCCAATGAGACAATGCGTGGCGTCCTGGGACTTGCAGTGCAGCTCTCCGGCAGCGCCTTTACTTCCGGCACCGATACGGACGACCTTAACGCGCTGGGTATCGTAACGATCCTGAGCGAGGGGCCTACTGGCTTCCGCGTTTGGGGTAACCGTAGCTCGGCATACCCAGCAGTAACGACGCCTGATAATTTTATCCCGGTATACCGCACTGCATGGATCATGGGCCGGTCACTGCAAATTACGGCGCTTCAATACGTTGACCGCCCTATTAATGCAGTGCTGATCGACCAGATCCGCGAAACCGGTAACGGCTACATTCGCCAGCTGATTAGCGCAGGCGGCTTGCTAGACGGTTCAGAGTGTATATGGGACCCGGAGGCTTCCGATATCCCGCAAGGCAAGTTGGCGTACCTAGTACGTATCATGCCTCCTGTACCTGCTGAGCTTATCGAGTTCACGGTAGCTATCGACGTATCAATTTTGGAAAACTTAAATAACGCATAAGCATGGCGGGTCTGTCAGTACTTAAAGATGCAGTCGTGTACATTGACACGATCAGCACATTAGGCAAAGCGAAAACTATTACTTTGCCTACCGTCGAGCGTACTACCGCCGACCACGAAACGCTCGGGATGCCGGGTACTATCCGAATAGGGGTAGGTTTAGAAGCTATGGAGGCGACTATTACATGGGAAGGGTGGAACCGGGAGTTAGCAGTGAAAGCGTACAATACTTATGGTTTTGTCGACCTGCAATGCCGAGGCGTTATTGAGGAAATGAGCGGTAACGTGAAAACGCTTACGCCGTGTATTGCGTACATGAAAGGTACTTTCAGATCTACGCAAGGCGGCGAGTTTTCAGCTAAGGCTTTGGCCACTCGCGAGTCTACGCTTGACCTTCATTACTACAAGGAAGAGGTAGCAGGCCGACCTACCGTAGAGGTAGACGTGGCCAATAACGTGTATAAGGTGGACGGCATAGACTTAAATTCTCGCCGTAACCAGATACTCGGCATAGTGTAGTAATTAAGTAAAACCAATATACAACGATGAAAGAGGTAACAGAATCACCGGCCGAAAAGCTGGAAGAAGCCGCAGGCGTGCCTGCAGCCCAAATCGGGAAATATCCCGGATCGATTGAATTTACACTGCCAGATAGCGGCAAAAAAGTCACCATGCGCAAGCCTATGCTCGCGGATTCTTTTGCTGCTTCGGCCGATAAAACCATCGACTTAACCAATCCACAGATAATGACGGCGGCTTTGCTCGCTCAGATTTGTCTGATTGACGGAAAGCCGGTGAACTTCCACGACTGGGGCAACTTGCTCCCACTGGTTGATTATAATCTTATCGTTAGCAAGTATAACGACGAGATTACAGAGCCGGGAAAGTAAGCCCTGAGCTCGAAGCGCTGGAAGAAAGAATGGCCCTGGTGGCTATATGGACGCACGCTTCGCGCAAGGATTTACTATCTATGGGACTGGCCGAGTTCGAGCGGTGGTACGACGTACTGGTTCGGACCTATAACAAGCTAAATCAACCGCCCAAAAATGGCTAAGACAATAACTACTACCGTCGTATTGCAGGGGAAGGATATGCTTTCCCCTGTGGTCGAAAAAGCCACAGTCAAGTCAGCAAAAAGCCTCGATACGCTCCAAAAGAAAGCGAAAGCTATCTCTACCGGGGCGTTCAGTGTTATGCGCGCTACGGCGGGTATAGGCACTGCTATTGCTGCACCGCTGGCGTATGCAGGTAAACAGGCGGTAGAGTTTGAGCACCAGCTCGCGCAGCTGGGTAAAGTGGCCAATATGGACCTGGGCACCAAAGGCCTTACGCAGCTCGGCGAGCAGGCAAAGGAGATCGCGCCTTACCTGGCTACTCTGCCCGGTGACATTCTGCAATCCATGACCGCGCTTAAACAGGCCGGTATCCCGCTCAATGAGCTTAAAGATGTAGCCAAGTTCGTAGGCGAAGCCGGTGTAGCGTTCGACGTAACAGCAGGCCAGGCCGGGGAAGCCTTCGGCAGTATCCGGGCCGCTATGAACCTCACCATAAGCGAGGGTAAAGCCGCTTTCGACGTTATCAACGTGCTTTCTAACAACATGAAAGCTACGCCAGAGCGTCTACTGTCGTTCTTTACCTCGGGCGGCGCAGGCGTAGCGAACGCCTTGAAGCTGCAAAGCAACGAGATCGCCGCATACGGCGCTACGCTTATCCAGGCAGGTAAATCCGGTGAGGAAGCGGCCACATTGATCGAGCGGGTAGCCAAGAACATCGAGTCGAAAGCCACGCTCCAAAACGTATTCCAGAAAGCAGGCGGCGGGGCAAAAGGCCTAATGTCAGTTCTGGAAACCGGGGCTAACCTGAAAGATCCTGCACTAAAAAGCAAGTACTTTAAGTTATTCGGCGAGTACTCGCTGGAAGTGCGCGCGCTGGCTGACAATATGAACGGCCCGAACGGGCTGAAACAGGCTATTGCGCTGGTTGCCGACGAGAGCAAGAACGCAGGAGCCGTAAACCGCGAGTTTACCTCAGTAATGAAGTCTACCAAGAACCAGATTAAACAGCTGGGGGTCGAGGTAGGCGTATTGGCTATCGAGGCAGGCGATGCGCTTTTGCCCATACTGAAAGACCTTGTTAAGGAAGCCAAGCCAGTAGTTAAGCAGGTAACAGAGTGGATCAAAGCTAATCCCGAGCTGACCAAGACAATTATCAAGAGCGCCGCAGGAGTGGCTATTTTCTCCTTTGCAGTATCGGGCATTGCAGGCGTTGTAGGGGCTGCGGCTACTACGGTTAACGCGCTATCGATCGCAATAGGCTGGTTCAAGACTGGCGGCGCGCTTGCCGGAGTTATAAAAGGTATCGGCGCATTAACTACGAGCATGTGGGCGCTTGTCGCTCCGGCACTTGCGGTTGCAGGCCCTTACATTGCCGCAGGCGTGGCACTTGTAGGTATAGGCATAGCGGCCAAGAACGCTTACGATAATATCAGGCCGTTCCATAAGCTGGTTATATCCATAACAACCGCCATACAAACCCTAGTCGATAAATCCGGAGAGCTGTTTCTGGCCTGGGCTGCGGGGGATTACGGTAAGATGTGGCGCGTACTGAAAGCCGGTCATGAACAGGCTAAGCTCAATACCGCGGCGCACATGGCTGACTGGGATAAAACGCACCCGCAGGCGCAAGGTCCGGTACTCACTCCAAAACGTATTCAGGAGATCGAGGATAAACGGAAAGTTCCGGTTAACGGGCCTGACTGGCTTAAAAACGTTGAGTATAACCGCAAGCTCCGTAAGGACGCTGAAATGCGGAAGCTGCTCAATCCGCAGAACTTACCTGGCAAACCGTACTATGAGCCAGATCCGCGGAAGTTGCAGCCTAAGCCGGTTAACCAGCAGCCAGTACCTAAGAAAGGTATCAACTGGTCTAACCCGCTTAATTTCCCGGAACGCGCCCCGGAACCTAAGCCAGGACCGGTATTTAATCCATTTCAGCGACCAGAGCCAGTCCAACCGGTATTACCGCAACCGGCCGTCCCAAGCATAACTGTGAACAACAGTCCGGCTATAACTGTGAATGGGGCAATGACGCCAGAGAGCCGCAAAGAGCTTGAAAAAGTACTTGCAGACAACATGATACAGGCCAGGGAAATGGTAGAGAAAATACAGCGGGATATTCACCGGAAAAGCTTTAACCCGGCACAACCATGATATTTCAATACGGAGATATAACCTTTAAGCGGCTCGATGCCCCCACCGAAATGTCGTTGGAGGGCTCGATGAATTATCAGCAGCTCGAAAGACTGTCAGGTAAGCCTGTGCTTCAAAAAATAGGCGTCCCGTTGCGTAATATAGCTATGACTATTGAGCTGTATTATCAAACAGTGGACGTAGCTACTTCCGTATCTAAACTATGGGCGTGGATGTACTCGGGCATAGAGGCAGAGTTGATCGACGGCGCGGGTTTCACTTACGGTACTTTCGTAATAGACCGTGTTCGTCAGGAGCAGGTGAAGCTAGACCCCAACAACGGCGCGGTACTGAGCGCTATCATGCAGCTCTCTTTTCTGGAATCGGCACCGTACGACCAGAAATCGGACGAGAAGTTAAAAGCACGTAAAGCGGCGTTCGCTACTGTCGAGGCAAAGCCTATTGAGGTAAAGCCTAAAACGATCATATCGACCCCGCAGGCCAAGACGACTTACGGCATTAACCGGTCGGTTATAGCCTCGAAAGCCAGCATAGACTCAGTTAAAAAAGCAGACCAGATACCCGACCAGTTCGACAAGTACATGCGCGAGGGGGTAAAGCAGATCACTGAGGCCCAGAAGAACATACAGGAAGCCCGGTCGCAAGTCGATAAGGTAACTGCAACTGTGAGCAACATACAGCAGCTTAAAAATACGATGGATGCTACGATCGCAATGACTACGCAGTTCGCCACGTCGATAACCGGAGCCGGCCCTGCTGACTTACCGGGCATTATAAGCGGAACTGGAAATACGCTGAATAACCAACTAAATAGTTTACTGTCGGCAGCTGCGATAATTACGGCTGTGACTTCAATCAGGAAATAATGGCAGAGACAACAGCCCCTCGATTCACCTCTATACGGGTCAAGCAAGGCGACCGCTGGGATACCATTGCATACGATGCATGGGGCGACGCTAATGCATACCGCGACCTGATCTACGATAACCCGCACTTGCCCATTAACATGGAGCTACCTGTGGGCGAAACGGTGTACATCCGTATCAAAACCGATCCGATATCAGGAGAAACGCGGCCTTTCTGGTTCCAGGACGAGGATCTGCTAAACGAGACGCTCGGCGAAACGGATACCGCTACGGTACCAGTCGTCGAAGGGCCTCCTGTGCCTTTGGGTTTCTCGCCGGGCTATCCGAAAGTTGAGGGTAACAAGATACTTTTCGCTATCAATAAATCGGCGCGTTACCCGTACAGCGTTGAGAAAACCTCTGGCGGCGTAGTAGCAGAGTCCTCTGGATACGACTTCGCTTCGGGTTTCCCCGTGAGCACTGCGGACATTCAAGACGGCGGGTACTACGTGGTCAAAGTGGGTAATATTACTTCCGCGCCTTTAACGGTGCAGGGAGCCGGCGCGCCTTTGGCTTTCTTGCAAACACCGGCTGTTACGAAAGTAGGTACCGCATGGCAGCTTAAATACAGCATTAACAAGACGGGTCTATACCGCACTAAAATTACAAACCTTGCCGGTAATACGGTCGTGTTCGACCAGATGTGGAATTACACGTCGGGCTTTGTAGTCACACTGCCAGTAAGCGCCGAGGGCAGCTACAAGCTGGAAGTTATCGGTGTGACTACCCTCACGCATAATTTTACGATCGCAGATTCCGGCGAGTCCACCACAAAACCTGCATGGCTTACAGCGGCAGGCTACCGGTACGACCCTAACAGCCACGACTTCACAATGGAGCTGGACGCTACTGCTGATTTGGAGGTAGAAGTTACTGCTACGGTAGGCGGCAACCCGTCAGGCAAAGACCAAGACGGTAACCCGTGGGGCGCCGGTATCTACAATCCCGGAACGGCTGCGTGGGCTACACCGCCTTACGACGAGCGCTTTTCGTTCAACCCTAATGTCGCGGCTACTGGCGGCTTGCTCCCGTCAACACAGTATCGTTTTCGTATCCGCAGAACTTCGGTGCCTGACGATATTTTCGTGCTGTATTTCCAGACCCCGGCAGCTGCAACGCCGCCTGGCGACCCTACACCCATCGACTTGGAGGAACAGGGAACCGCATGCGCTGTACGGCCTACTATTACGGGTATCGTGCAGGCTGATACGGATAACGTAACTTTCCAGGTCAGTGGCCAAGGGTATGAAACTCTGAAATGGCGAGTAAAACGGGCTTCGGATTCCGAGGTAGTGCGTAGCGGTACCGTAGCAGTGTTTGTAGGCGGAGTACCTCAGTTCGTCCCATCCAACCAGCCTACGGTTAACTTTCTCGGACTGGCCAATGGCGATTATATTTTCGAGATTGAGGGCGGTAACTGTACATCTACCCCGCATACTGCTACTTTCACCGTAACGGACGGCGGCACCGGATCAACCGGCACGCTCGAAGTGGCAGCTTACTATTCCGACGAGGGCACCGCGGATTTCAAAGTACGCATCAACGGTACGACCCCTTACGCTGTATCGGCTACCAACGATTCGAACGATGTGGTTTTCACTGCTACCGGCGTAACCTCCGACGAGATCGAGATATCGGATAGCATTATGGCTGCTTTGGGCAGCGGAGGTATCAAAATAGAGGCTTCGGACGACGACGGCAAGGTGGGAACTATCGAGTTCTCGGGCGTCGACTTGATGCTTAAAAAGAAATGGCATATCGGGTTTTCGGTCGCTAACGGCAATATCGATAACCATTTGGAGGCTATTAATGAGGGTGAGACGATGGACTTTACCACTATCGGGGTGATCAAAGGTTCACCTTCCACGGATGCGGAGTATAATGCATACCTGACCTCAGTTAACGATCATACCGTTTCGACAGGCGGTACTGGCACTTTCGATGCAGTCACCAAACTGGCTTACACAAAAACCAAGTGCAAACACTTGCGCATGGGCTCAACGCTCGTACGTGACGACAATAAATTGAATAACGGCACGACCCGTACGCTGTTTTTCGGATTGCAGGACTGCATGATGCGAGTAGACGGGGTTACGCCGTTCCACAAAGTATCCACAGGCGTAGTAGCCCGGGAAATGGTAGGCTCTCCGGCTTCACCGGCTTTCCGGGCGTATGCGAAGCGCATTGCACTCGCCGACGTGAAGCACAACCTTCCGGCTATTCTTGACGGTACTATCGCTTTCTGGGGCCAGCCTATCGGCTCGTCAGGTGAGTGCGAATATCTATTCCACTTGGAAGGCCCGAACGGTGAGGTTGAAGGTACGTCTACGGGCGATTTCCACCCTGCATCCGTGGCGCTATTCAAACAGCGTTTCCCTGAGTATAACGGCTTAACCAACTCGCAGATATCCGCAGCCTTTGGTAACGGCTCGCCGCTTGACCTGGCATGGAAAGAGCACCACGCGCTGACCTATGCCGAGTTCGTGCATGAAGTTTATGACTACGTGCTGGAACAAGTACCTGCACTGTATGCCGGCCGCAAGAAACTGACCGAAGAGGATTGCGGGTCTTTCGTAGATGAACTGTCGCCAATGCGCATGAGCCAGAACGCGCTGCGCCGGATGCACAAACTGTCTTTCCTGTGGAAGTCTAACGATAACAGTAACCGGCCGGCTTCTACGATCGATTACATCCTCGATCACGTAAGTAGCCTGGCTCGTCGTACGAGCGGTATTGCCATGGTTGAGCCTTCGCCGCCAGGTGATGCAGGGTTTGATAATCCGATATCTCAGGCGTACATAGCTCACGAGACAGACGAGTCGTTCGAGCGGGGTATCGGTATTTCATGGGTGAATAACAATGACGGCGGCTACGTAACTACTATTATGGGTATGACAACGGTAGTGCCCGGCGCGTTGCCTAAACCTAAGCTGGAATTTGTAATCTCCGGCTCAGATAAAGTAATTACCCGGCTTAACCGCAACATATCCGACGTGTTCAAGACGGGCGCGCAAGGTGGCGGCTGGGAGTCTGCATGGTCGTCTTTCCGTACCTCCAACAGCCTTACGCACGTCGACACGTTATCAGTGGACGACATAGTGCCTGAGGTTGAGGAAGGCGGTGGAGGCCCTGGGCCAGGTCCGGGACCCGGTACCGGTGTATTTACGCCTACCCTGATGTACAACGGCTGGCCGGAGGTGCTTAGCGTTACCATTACCGGCGTAGGCGGCTCGACTTCGGAGGATTGGCTGATCAATGCCAGCTGCTCGAAAACTCTGGACGCCGGTTACGAGAAATACTGGATAGTTGACGATAACATTATTAAGCAAGCTGGCGATTTGGTAAACTATCCGTACCAGTCCAACGAAGAGGTATCTATTGTGGTTATGTATATCAAGATAGGAACCGATACGCTCTTCCGCTGGGCCAACCCCGGAGAGAACAAGTACATACCGGGCTTCTCGGATCCTAACCTCGGGCAAGATCTCGGGTTCGCAGGACTCGGGGCGTCAGGCGCCAGCGCTGTTTACGGTTTCCAAGAGGTATCAGCTTAAACTGAAATATAATGGCTTTTTTAAGACCAACACCCGCTACTTTCGATTACAGCAAAGCCCAGACGCCGCAGTCGGCTAATGTGCTGCCAAACTTTACGCTACCCGCAGGCCACGTGTTTAGCGGGGCTACTGGGCGCGAAGGGTGGACGCAGCCCCTTATGCTGTCCAAAGGTTTCAGTCACTACGACCGCGACCGTGCAGGCGACGAGAACGGGGGCAATCAGGCCGGTTATGAGGCTACGTACCCTAAACGGGTATACTGGTCCGTACCACGTATTAACGATACGTTCGGCATGAACACCAATACCAGTCAGGACCAGTGTAAGGCTTTTGCAGCCCAAATGCCGCTTAACTATACGCTGGTTGTGCTGGAAACGATGGAGAACGTTAATACGCTTGCTCCGGAGGCTATTCAATGGAAATGGTTTCACGACGAGTGGAAACGTCTCGCTGATATCGCTACCGCGTCTGACGGCAAGCCGCGCCTACGCTGCCATAACTACTTCCGGTTTGCAAATGGTATCTGGGCGCTCGGGCAGCAAGACTGGGAAACGCACCGGCAGCTGTACACGACACCAGTTAATAACTGGCCGTCTATTAGCTATGTTGACAGTTTCGGACTTACCCAAACAGCTATAAACCTGTGGTCGCCCGGCCAGAATTTGCAAAGCTGTAACCTGATCGTAGAGGGCGTATACCAGGGCAACCCGGATGCAGACCGCGATAGCTATTTCGGTACGATATTCGCTATGGAAACCGCCTCAATGCAGGGTAAAATGCCGGGTATATTCCTGTTCGGGGTACGTGAATGGCGCCCTAACTGGCCGGAAAGCACCGTATACTCAGACGGCCGGTTTACCCGCAACAATAAGGTGAAACTGCACCCGAAAGCGCTCCGTACGTGGGCATTTCTCGGGCAAGAGTTCGGCGGCACCAATGGCGGTTGCAGTATTGAATACGGCTTGAACTCGTACCAACCGGTCAGTAAGAAGCCCGTAGAGTATTTTGCAGGCGTGGTGGATGCGAATACAGACCGCTGGAAAGCTACGGCCGCCTCGGATTACTCTCCGTTCCCGTACTACGGCGGCGCGGGTCCCGGCAGGTATACCGCAGGTGGTGGCGATTTCTTTCACTTCGGCGTACATTTGTGGAATAGCACTTTCGGTCAGGTGAATGGAGGTACACGCAACTACATGCGCTTCCGGGTGAGCGGCATTAACAGTAATGCATGGTTCGAGAGGGCTACGGCTAACTCTGATATCATCAACGCTCGCCGCGATCGCAGGCCTATCGTACGCTGCTGCATACAGGGCAGTAAAATGGCCGTCATGTATCTTAACCCGTACGCGAATCACACTAAAATGACCTTGGAGTTTCAACACCCTACGACCTCGACGACCTGGACCCGCACAGTTTGTGGCACAGGGATTCACGCCGAGCTGATTGACCTATGATACCAGAGCCAGCGTACAAATTGACTTGGAACGGCAAGGATGTATCGGCAGATATGTCCCAGTACCTTTTGAGCCTTACTTTTGAGGACCGCGAAGAGGGTGAAAGCGATTCGCTCAGTTTCGTTGTGGACGACAAAGACGGCAAGTGGCGTAACGAGTTCTACCCGCGTAAGGGTGATCCCGTGGAGCTGGAAATCGGGTGGTCTGGCGGTGAGTTCACCTACTGCGGCGAGTTCCAGATAGACCAGATAGAAGTGTACCGCGGCGTATCGGGCTCGCGCGTTACGATAAGCGCACTGTCGGCATTGATCACGGCACCTGCCCGGACCAAAAGACGTAGACGTTACGAGAAAATTACGCTTAAACGGCTGGCCAATTCCATAGCTTCTGACCTGGGCATGACTGCTACCGGCATTATCGATAATATAACGTTGTCCGGTATCTCGATGCATAAGGAGACTTCGCTCGCTTTCCTGCGCCGAGTAGCCGAGCGGTACGGGTATATCTTTACGATCAAGAAAAAGAAAATAATTTTTAGTAAAAAGACCAATTTACAGGAGAATAAGCCTATCGCGCAGTTCGATGCAGGCGAGGCTTTTATCAGCTGCACCATTACGGATGCTACTGACCTGGACTACAAAGAGGCGCAGCACACGTACTGGGACGCCAAGAAAAAGAAAAAGGTATCCTATAACCATAAGGGCAAAACCAGTACTGCAAAAGACGATATACTGCACATAGGCGGCCATGTAGCCGACCCGAAGCAGTCCGAGGAAGCCGCGAAAGCTGCATGGCTCAAAGCCAATAACGGATCGGTATCCGCTAAACTTGAATTTGCTTACGGTGCGACCAATATACTGGCAGGCAACAATATCGAGCTAACCAGAATGGGTAAACTGTCCGGGTTGTACCACATAAGCAATACGACACACCAGGTAGCCCCTGGCACTGGTGCTCGTCTATCCGCTGACGCATTTAAGGTGGGCGAGATAGATTCATCGTTGTATTAATCAGAAAGCCGTAGATACTTTATTTGCGGCTTTTTCCTATATTGCACCATGGAATTAGAACGCGGATATATTGGCGAAATCACAGAGATAGATGCCGAGAACATGCTGGCCAAAGTGGTTGTACGTGACTTTGACGACACGACTACTGATTGGATCATGGTAGCGATCCCGAACAATTTCTATCACATGCCGGCAGTAGGTGACCAGTGCGTTTTATGGATGGACGAGCAGTTCGAGGAGGGTGTTATTATCGGGTATGTGAACAACACGAAGCCTTACACAGACGCCAAGACGATCGGTTTTAAATTCCCGGGTGTTTCTGTTGAGATCAATATCGACTCGGGCGCTACCAAGATAAAGCTGTCAGGCGATGCAGAGCTAGAAGCACCTAATTTCAAGCTGAAAGGCAATATGCAGCTCGACGGTACGCTGGACGTTACGGGCGACGCTACGCTTAAAAGTAAACTCAGCGTGTCCAAGGACGTAGCAGTAACCGGTAAGCTCGACGCTAACGGCGTTATCAAGTCCATGACAGACGTACAAGCCGTAGCAATCAAGCTGCTTACCCATACGCACACCTCTGCCGCGCCAGGATCACCGACTAGCCCTGCATTACCGACTTAATATGGCCGTACACGTTGACGATATCGTTACTAAGACTTGGAGCATTAAAGTGGCATCACTCGGCGATATTGTCGCGGACGTTGAGGACATAAAGCAGTGCGTGGCCCTTATCGTGTTCACCCGCAAGCGCTCGGTACCCGGACAGCCCGAGTTTGGCTGCGACTGGTACAACTACATCGACTATCCGATTAACTCGGCCGGGGCGCTTATGGTGCGTGAGATCCGTAACTCGGTATCGCGCTGGGAGACCCGGGCAGCTATCAGCGACTTACAGTACAAGATAGTTAACGGCAATCTGCAAATAGGGATTACGATGCAGCCGGCGTTTAACCGGCCGACCGATCCTATAAGCAGTATCTTTTTTGGTTTCGAGCTCGAATACAAGTCGGGCACTATATACTTAATCGACCAGTTCGGCTACCGTATCACGGTAAACGGCGGGTATCAACTTACGATCGAAATCTAATGGAAGACGCTCCTATACTGTTCTACGAGGACCCGGAGGTTATATATAACCGGATGAAAAGCAACTACTCTGCTAAGGTCGAGCGTCCTATCGAGGACCAGCAGGCCGAGGCGTTGCTTATCCGCACGGGCACTATGGAAATATCGCTGCACCAAATGCGGTCAGATAACGCTGTGGCGCAAATGCTCGCCCAGTTCTCAGCAGCCCCTATGCTGGACTATCTTGCTGGTAACTCTGGCGTATCCAGGCTTGCGGCCACACCCGCAGTAGCAACCTTACAGTTCACACTGACGGCCGGGCACGGTATGGTAACACTGCCAGCAGGCACCCGAGTACGCACGACAGACGGCCTTATGGTGTTCGCTACCGACGAGGAGAAATCGGCGGCACCTGGCGTAGATACGATAACAGTAGCTGCAACCTCGCTCACAGACGGGCCGCAGGGTAACCTGTACATTCCGGGACTCGTAACCGACATTATCGACGCGTACCCCTTTGTCAGTGCAGCTACCAACACGGTAACCACTGGCGGCGGCGCGGACGTAGAGACGGACGACGGTTTACGGCGCCGTATCCTGATATCACAGAACCAGTACCCTACGGCCGGTAGTGTCGACTCGTACAAGTACTGGGCGCTTTCGGCTAACCCTTCGATCATTGACGTATCGGTGGATAATCAGCGCGAGCTGGACGGTACTCCTATTGGCGGCACAGTGGCTATTTATCCGCTCGTCTCTGGCGGCGGTACAACCCCGCAGGCTATCCTGGACGCAGTGGAAGAGGCAGTATCGGCAGAGCTGCGCAGGCCGTTGAATGACGAGGTCGCCGCGTTCTCTCCGTCGCCAGTGAACTATACGATACCTTTGCAGCTCATACTGAAAGCAGGGGCCGTGCAGTCGACAACCGAGAATGCCGTAATTGCTGCGATCACCACGTACGTTACCAACCAATCTAAAACGTTGGGCGCAGACGTGACCGAGTCGCAGATCAAAGCGGCGGGCATGAACGGCTCGGTACACTCAATACTTTTGCCGGGCTTTACGGATGTAATCGTAGGGCTTACCGAGTTTGCCGTGTGTACTGAGATAAGCAAAGTAGGAACCACTTACGAGGATATCAATGCCTGATAATCACCACTTGGCCACGCCGCTTAACGGTAACCTGAACATGCAGGCCTTTATTGAGGTACTGCGCGAGGAGCTGGAACGTATCGACCCTACGAAGCTGTTCATATTCCTGTTCGACACGGTGGACGAGTCGCTACTGGATCTGCTGGCCGAACAGTTCGACATGCTCGGGTTTAATGGGTGGGTACTGGCCGAAACAGTGGAGCAGAAGCGTGAGCTATTGAAAGCCTCGTTTCAGCTGCACTCGATGAAAGGTACACCAGCAGGTATCCGGGAAGTAGTGCGCCGGCTCGGCTTTCAAGACCTTATCATTAACGAGCGGACCGGTGCGCCTGTGGATGCCTTGAACCCGTGGGCATATTTTACTGTGCAATACGTGCTTACCAACAGCCGCACTATCAGTGAGTCGGATGCAGCCAATTTGATAGGCATAATCGACAAATATAAGAACGCACGCAGCGTTATGGCTGACTTTTCCTTCGCTACACGGCAAGTAGAGGTTATCTTAATTACCGAAATTCTCAATCTAAATGTAATTACCGTATGAAAACTGCTTTCGGTCTCGAAGGTAATGTACTGCTTAACATATTCGACTCACAGAGCGGAAAGCTGTTGCATACCCAAGAGCAGCATAACCTTGTAGTGTCAGGCGGCTTAGGCGCTATGCTTCGAGTAATGAATGAGCCGTATGGCGCCCGTACTGTGTTCGACTCTGTAAGGTTCAACGATACTACGGCGGGGGCACCTGCCTGGGGCGATACTACCGTAGAGGCCGGATACTTGGAAAAGCCGATAACGGCGGTAGATACGCTCTTCGGCCCTACGCCAGCAGACGGTGTAAGCGACAAGTCCCATTTCGAGCTGCTGGCAGCCGAGTATAACGGCAATAATATTAACGAGCTTTCATTATGGGTGCGCACCATTTACTTGGAGGTGGGCGTACCTGACGAGGTTATCTTGTTTAGCAGGGTGAAAATAGCTCCCATAGCCAAGACGAGCTCGATACGCATTGAAGGTACCTGGGAAATAAAATGCAGTGTTGTAGTCGTATGAAAAATCTTGCTTTCCTTTGTTTTGTGGTTGTGGTTGTGGTAGCGTCCGGGTCGTGTAGGTCTATCCTGCGCACCCGAAGCGCTGCGGATAGCACGGCTACCAGGTCCCAGGAGCAAAGTGAGAAATTTACGCGGGAGATCGTCAGGGAGTACTTACCCGGTAAGGTAGATACCGTATACCAGCACAGCGTATCGACCGTAGAAGTACCTAAGTACGTTACCGTACCTGGACCCGTAATGCTGCGCGAGACTATCAGGGAAACCGGGGAAAAGCAGCAGGCTCAGACCGAGCAGAAGCAGGTATCTACCGAGCAGAAGCAGGTCGAGAAACAGCCTATGCCCTGGTGGGCGTTTATGGCGATAGGGGCTGGAATAGTGCTTACGCTTGTGTTTATCGCAGGCTTTATTTATCTGGTCGTGAAAGTCCGATCGCTGCCAGCTCAGATTGTAACCAAACTTTAATCTTTCCGTTTAAACCACCGTTTCCTCGGCTCAGGTTGTAGTGAAGGGAAGGTGACGTTAATAACCACCGGCCGAGGGGACGTATCAATGCGGTATACGGTTTCTATCGCTTGAACGCCCCCGTCTGACTTTAAAATTGTCTGTTTAAGGTTGTTCTCAGCTACTTTAAGCGTTGCGTTCATTTGCTGCACTTTGGGCGGTAATTTCCCCAGTTGTTCCAGCCCCTGTGCAATACTGTCTTTCAGCATATCGCGCCGCTCGTCGAGTACGGCTTCTTTGCGTTCCAAGGGTCTGGATACAGGAATTTCTTTTTTAGGCTTAGCGGAAGGTAATGTATCTACCTGATTATATGCCGAGGTGGCCGCAGATATGATACCAATAACGAACAAGCCGATAATTACTACCAGCACAGAAATTGAAAAGGCTTTCATTGCGTCTGTAAGTTTTTAACTGTTTCGGAAAACTGTTTGGTGCTTGCCACAAGTTTACGGTATTTGTTCAATTCCCGTTCCATTTCACTGAGCTTTTCAGTCTGGTTCTTATTAAACGCAGCGAGCTCGGCTACTTGCTGTTCTTTAATGGCTACTTTCTCTCGGAGCCATGTAGCTTCCATTGCTCCGACAAGTACCACCAGAGAGTCGTGCTTGTCCTGTAAAATTGCAATATCAGCCTTTAAATCCCTAATTTCCAGCGCATCTTTTTCGCTGCTGGCGGCATCCTGCTCTCTTAAAGTGCTAAACAAAAAACCTACTACGCTGGTCAATGCAACTACTACTAGTATGGCTGCAAAATTAAGTGCAGCCCGAGGGTTTTTCTTTACGGCTTCGGCCAAATGCTCGGGCCAAGTACTAAAATCCAGGTTCATAGTTTGCGTGGGTTAAGCTCCCCGCAATTTACGAAACAGTTAGCAGTTTTTGTAGATGGTGTTCGTACTTGGTAACCACATGGTTAACTCTTTTGAATGCTTCTATCTGGCGTGGATCACCTTTACGCGACCAGTCCAGCGCAGTGATGCGCGCAAAGCCGTATTTCTGAAACGCTTCGATAGCGGCAGTGCGCGTCAGTAACTTCTTTTTCAGTACTACATACGTGGACCAGTCGGGTTCCATAGACAGGGGGTTGATGCCCGAACCGCTTAGCATCGCGTACCAGCGTTGTACGTAGGGCGATTCGCCTTTCTGCCAGTTATAGTAGTTCTGGTATATTACCTGGGCTTCGGCCATAACTTGATACGGTGCGATATCCGGGCCTAGCGCCTTAATCCTATCCGTGAGGTCTTTGTGAGGCGTCATAAAAATAAATGGTATAATTTGTTTGCAAATAAAATAAACCTTCTGCACATTTGCAATCTCTTAAATGTTTATTTCCATTAACCAAACAACTTATTTTATGAAGTCTAAAATATCGTTCTCAGGATCGATTGCGTTCATTTCTGCAATTGCCCAGTTTGCTGCAACGTTACCCCACGGCGAGGAAGGAGAAACCGAGGAATCAGAGCAAGGCCATGCTACTCTATCCTCACAGCCTTTTGTGGTTACCCATTCGGACGGATCGGTAGGTGCCCCACACCAGTTCGAGACCGATGCGAACGGCTTGATTATCGTACCTCCGCAGAAACAACGCGAGAAAGCGGATTACAAGGCTCACCGTATCGCCGCCGAGAAAGCCCGTGCCGAACAGGAAAAGCAAATTTCTGCCGGTGCAAGCCCTGCGGTTGATATTCCGGGCGGTGCTAACAATGTCGCTCAGCAGCTCGTGCCACAAGCTCCGACCGAGCCCAACGCATTTGCAAACTACGCAATCCAGCAGCAACACCAGTTCGCTCAGCAGCCCGTACAACAGGCCCCCAGCTTTCCGCAGCAACCTACCGGATTTCCCGCGGCTGCTCCGGCCCAAACCGCCGCTGGTTTCCCTGCATCTAACCCTGCTCAGGCTCCTGTGGCAACAAACGGGCAAGCGTGGCTTAACCCCGCTACAATTAATCAACAGGTGCCAACGATTAACGACTTTAATACGCTGATTCAACCGCTCGTCGTGCATGAGCGCCCCCGGCAAATTCTCGGTGAGTGGCTTGCGCACAAACAATTACAGAATTTTGAACAGATTGCTGATCAACCCGCCGTTTTAGCCGAGGCGATCCAGGTTGCTACGCAAATCCGCGACGGTATACTGAAATAGTATGACAGTACAGGCACAGCTGATTCCAGCCGGCTACGTTGTGCCCCTGGAACCTCCCGTAGATTTGGAGCATGCTTTCCTCGGCCCGTCTGCCGGCAGTATTTGGACTAATTGCACCCCGGCAATGTGGGCGGCAAAAGGTTACAAGGACGAAGGATCAGACGCGGCCAGGGAAGGCAGCTGCGCCCACGACCTTTCCGAGATAATGATCAAAGAAAAGCTGGGCATGATAACCAAGCAAAAGTACCAGTTCGAGCTGATCCGTATCCAGCAAAGCCAGTATTACAATGCAGAAATGCATGAGTTCTGTAAGGGATACATGGAGTTCGTGCTCTCCTACTGGTCCAAGGCGCTGGCCATGCATGCAAGCCCTGTGATCCTTATCGAGGAGAAGTTTAAGCTCACCCGCTGGATTCCCCAAGGCTTTGGTAAGACCGACGTAACGATCGTAGCCGGAGAGTGGCTTTTCGTGCTGGACTTCAAGTACGGGCAGGGCGTGAAAGTGGAGGCGAAAGGTAACGTGCAGACCCGGCTTTACGCGCTCGGGGCGCTGGATGCGATGCGGCACAAGTACCCTTTAAAATACGTGGAAATGGCTATTTACCAGCCGCGTATGAAGAACATAGGCCGCGATCAGATTACCGCTTACGAGCTGTGGGAGTACGCCGAGAACTTTATCAGACCGCAGGCCGAAAAAGCCTGGCTGGGCATGGGAGAGTACAAGGCAGGTTCGCACTGTAAGTTTTGCAAGGCTAAACCGCGCTGCCGGACATTTGCACAGTATGCGCTTACGCCAGCTGGACGCGCCGAGTTCGAGGACCCAAACAACCTTTCAGACGAGGAGCTTTCGCAAATAGCGCTCATGGTGCCTATGCTGCAATCGTACTCCAAAGACCTAACGGAGTACATGCTCGGTAAAGCAGTTCGGGAAAACAAGCAGTGGCCGCACATGAAACTGGTTGAAGGGCGTAGCGTGCGTGTGATCACTAACGAGGCCGAGGCCGTAAGGCGCCTGCAAGAGGCCGGCTACCGGGACGTGGTTAACACTAAGATAAAAGGGCTGGGCGATTTGGAAGCGATCGTAGGCGATATGGAGCTGGAAAAGCTACTGGCCGGTATTTTGATTAAGCCTGCCGGTAAACCTACTCTGGTATCAGATACCGACGACCGTGCGCGTTTCGCCCCAATGCAAGCATTAGATTTTTTCAAAGACACGATTTTACAAGTACAGCGATGAAAGATACAGAAAGAGAACTACCTGAAAACGGTTCGGTAGGCGATATGGACGCCTGTATTACAGCACTAAATGCTGCGAAAGAGCACGGCTTAGAGGCTGAGGTAGTGTGTTGGGCGTTGTACCATGCACAGACGAATCCAGAGGCTACTATCGCCGAATGCCTTATGGCAGGGCTTTCTGAGTGGGATGTATAATTATCAAAATCATTTTTAACTAAATACAGCGATGAATAAAGATCAAGCAGTTAAGGGGTATGATTTGGTTTGCGAGATACGCAGCCATGAGTACGCAGCCAGTAAATTGGAGCAAGATAAGGCAATAATCGCCGCAGCTACCGACACTGCTACGGTCTCGTATGAGATTAATAAAACGAAATACCCGAAAGATGTAGGCGTGAGGGTTTTGGAGCTACTTATAGACTACCATAAAGCCAAGATCGGTGAACTAACCGAGCAGCTCTCTAAACTTTAATTATCAAAATCATTTTTAACTAAATACAACAATGGAACAAGTAAGATTAGAAGGCGTTCGTTTCTCCTACGCATATATTTTCCAACGCACCAAAGAGCGTGACCCGAATAAGACCGGCAAGTACCAGGTAGATTTGCTCTGGCCTAAAACCGCCGAGCATATTACGCAAGCTGTGTGGGGTGCAGTGCAAAAACTGTATGCAGAAGCCTCGCAAGACCCTAAATTGCAGGGAGCTATTCAGCGCCAGCAGTTCAAAACGGACGTAATCAAAGATGGTGACCGGGCCAAGTGGGGTAAACCCGACCAGTCTACCTATGCCGGGTATTACTACATCGTAGCCAAGTCAGACGATCCGGTACAAGTGATCGACCAGTATGGCAAGCTGCTGACCACAGACGCCGAGTTTTTTTCGGGCTGCTTCGGTAATGCTGGTATCGGTCTGCGCACTTACGCGCCGTCCGACAAAGTGCCTCAGTCAGGTTATGGCATCACTGTGAAGCTGCTCGCCCTGCAACGCACCGGCGGTAACGAGTCCGACCGTCTGGCCGGTAATGCAACCGTAGAAGCAGCTCAATTCTTTAACGTGCAGCCGGCCCCTATGCCCGGCATGCAGCAACCAGGACAGCCTTATGGACAACCTGTTTATCAAGGTCAGGGAGCTAATGTACAAGCTCCAATTCAATACCAGCAGCCAGCACAACAAGCCCCAGCAGCCGGAGCCCCCTACGGAAACCCAGCGCCTCAAACACAATTTGGGCCTCCCGCCCAGCCCGTGGGACAACCCGCGCCAGCTGCTCAGGGATTCCCAGGAGCTCCGCAGCAAGCAAACCCGTTCCCGCAAACCGGGCTCCCACAGCAACCAGTAGCGCAGCCGGGTTTCCAAACAGGACAGCCAGCCCAGTTCCCGCCTGCTCAGGCTCAACAGCCAGCAGGGCCGCACCAGCCTACGCCAGCTTTCGGAGCGCAGCAAGGCTTTGACCCGTACGCAGGGCAGAGATAGATTTTGTTATAATAAGTGGTAATGTTGAACTACGGGCGGCCGATTTGAGCTGCCCGTGCTTTCTCTATGGATTATGGAAAAATTATTGGTATCCTTTTCGGGCGGGGAAACCTCTGCGTACATGACGTGGTGGATATGGAACAACTGGCGGGACAAATATGAAATAATAGTAGCATTCGCTAACACCGGGGAGGAGAATGAGCAAACGTTGGAATTTGTTCAGCGGTTCTCGCAGCATTTTAACATTCCGGTAGTTTGGGTGGAAGCAGTGGTACACCACGGGAGACGAAAAGGTAGTACGCATAAAGTAGTGAATTTTGAAACTGCCTCGCGGAACGCGGAGCCTTTTAGGGAAGTGGTAAAGAAGTACGGACTACCTAACCAAAGTTTTCCTCACTGCACAAGAGAGTTGAAAGCAGGGCCTTTGCAATCTTACCCGCTATCGGTAGGGTGGAAATCTTGGTACACCGCCATAGGAATACGGCACGATGAGATAGACAGAATCAGCGTTAAAAAGGAGGCTAAGAAGTTGCTCTATCCGCTTATTAAAGACCGCCCTATGTCCAAATTAACGATCAATTTTTGGTGGTCGCAGCAACCTTTCAGGCTGAATTTGAAGGGCTACCAAGGTAATTGTAAGGCATGCTGGAAAAAGAATGACCCCAAGCTGTATATGATAGCGCGAGAAACTCCCGAGGCTTTTAGAAATCAGATACAGCTCGAAAATGATTTCGGAAAGTATATTCCAGAGTCTAGACTCAGTAAGATGCGGGAGCGAGGCGAAAAGCCAGTATATCCGGTCGTTTCGTACCGTAAAGGCCGTTCAGTGCACGACATATTCAAGCAGGCTGAAATGTTTACAGGAGGCGTAGTTAACGATGCCGAAATGTACGATTTGCATAACGAATCTTGCGAGGTATTTACTGATTGTGGAATTGATAACTAATGATCCCGATAACCCGCAATATGCACAAGCGACTTTTAAGCCTGGATATCGAAACGCGCTCGGACGTAGACCTGCCCAAGCATGGCGTTTATAATTACGTGAATACCCCGCACTTCCGGCTGCTTTGGCTCTCTTACTCTTACGACTATGGACCTGTTCACACTGTTGACCTCTGGCAAAACCCGCTGCCCGATTTTATCGTACGGGACCTTCAAGACCCCGAAGTCATTAAATGCGCTGCGAATGCTACCTTTGAACGCATATGCTTCTCCCGAGTTTTGGGAACATATCTCGACCCTTCGCAATGGACGTGTACGCTTGTACTCGCCGGAAGGAACGGTTTACCCATGCATCTTGACGGGGCGGCCCATCACTCGGGTGTAGCGATACAAAAAGATAGCGCTGGTAAAGACCTGATCATGACTTTCTCTGTGCCGCAGGAGATCAATAAGAAAAACCCGTGGCGCCAGTGGATCAACCCGCACCACGAGCCTGAGAAATGGGCGCATTACGGCCGGTATAACAACCAGGACGTAGGTGCGGAAATGGCGGTCAAGCGCGCTAATATGTACATCCCGATAAGCCGGGCTGAGGATATGCTTTATACGCTAGACCAGCGCATTAACGATCGGGGCATTAAGATAGATCGGCAGCTGGTGCAGCAGGCCATGGCGATGGGTTCCCGCTTCAAAGCCGAGATCACTAACCGTGTTATCGAGCTGACAGGCATTAAAAATCCCAACAGCGTGCAGCAGCTGGTCAAATGGCTTAACGAGGAGACGGACCTGGAAAAAATGGCCAAGCTACCAGGTAAAACAGTGCAGAAGCTCGTCGAGTCGCTGGATAAGCAGATCAATGAGGGCGAGTGGGCTTTCATGCCTAATGAGACAGTAGGCAAGCTGTTGGTTAAGGCCCCGCCTGGCGTGGTCAAAGAAGTACTCGAATGCCGGTTAATGCTCGGTAAAGCCAGTATCTCTAAGTACACGGCCATGAACAAGGTGGTAGGCTGGGACGACCGGATACGCGGTATCTTGCAGTTCTACGGCGCAAACCGTACAGGCCGCTGGGCAGGACGTGGCGTACAACCGCAAAACCTTACTAAGCATAAGGGTAAAGCGCACGAGCTGGAAGCCATGCGTAACGCGATCAAGTCGGGCGATATCGAGGCTGTACGGGCCATTGAGCCTAATGTGGCCTCAGCTCTTTCTCAGTGTATCCGTACCGCATTTACGGCCGATCACGGGCACCAGTTCCTCGTCAGTGACTACTCGGCTATCGAGGCGCGGGTTACGGCCTGGCTGGCTGCTGAATCGTGGCGTCTGGACTTTTTCGAGCACGGGGGCGATATTTACGTCGAGTCGGTATGTCGCATGCTGGGGCTTAATAAAGAGTCTCTGTACATGATCAACTCGGAAGGTAAGCGGGTGCTAACGCCAGAGGGCAAGAACTACCGCGCGATTGGTAAGGTGGCCGAGCTTGCTTTGGGTTTCTTGGGCGGTGTAGGGGCGTTAAAAAGCATGTGTGCTGCCTTGGGCGTAACGCTTCCAGAGCATGAAATGCAACCCATTGTCGATGCGTTCCGGGAGGCTAACCAGGCAATCGTGGAATTTGGCTACGATCTGGAACGGGCCGCTATCCGGGCTATCGTACAGCCAGAGAAATTCCAGGTTGCTGGTAAAACCCAGCGTGTGCAGTTTGTTTTCAAGCGGGGTAACCTGTACATGATTCTACCCTCGGGCCGCTGGCTGACATACCAAAAGGCTTTCATCGGCACCAATAAGTTTGGCAAACCGGGTATTTTCTACTACGAGAGCAAGAACAAGGGCTGGCACATGACCGATACGTACTCGGGCAAACTGCTTGAAAATTCAGTGCAGGCAACCGCTCGGGACTTACTCGCTGGCGGCATGCTAAGGCTCGACTACCACGGGTTTAAGATAGTGCTACACGTGCATGACGAGGTAGTGATCGAGGAGCCTGTGAATGGCCGGACTATCGAAGAGGTCAACCATTGGATGTGTCAGAAATCCGCATGGTACCAGGACCTGCCTTTCGAGGCTAGTGGATTTGTTTCACCGTATTACAAGAAAGACGATAATTGATATGAAAGGTATGGGAGGGCATCAAAGCGGTAAAATGCTAAACGACGAGTGGCTTACCCCTCAGCACATAAAGGAGCCTCTGGGACAGTTCACTACGGACCCTTGCTCGCCGGAAGTACGGCCATGGGACACAGCACAGTTGCATTACTCAAAAGTAGACGATGGATTAGTACAGCCTTGGTTTGGCAGAGTCTGGCTAAATCCTCCCTATGGCAGAGATACAGCTACATGGCTTAATAAAATGGCATTACATAACTTTGGAACTGCTTTGATATTTGCCAGAACGGAAACCGATATGTTCTTTAAATACGTGTGGGGCGTAGCGGAAGCTGTGCTATTTATTAAGGGGCGTTTGCATTTTTGCGATGTAAAAGGCGTTCCGGCCAAAGCTAATTCTGGGGCACCTTCGGTACTTATAGCGTATGGAGCTTACGATGCATTTAAATTGGAACAAGCCGGTATACCGGGTAAATTCATTAAACTAAAAAGCTAATCGATATGAAAACTATTGAACCAAAATTCTTCCCGGGTGATGTTATCCGGTTCATAAATAGACACGGTACTAGGGCTACTTATCATGCCTGGACAGTAGCCGAGTCGCATCCTAAAACTCAGCGGTATTGGCTGCAACGGTGGAACGATAAGAATAAAGTAGAACGCAAACCGCTGGAATTTAAGAAGCAGTTCGACTATGAACGTGTTTTCGATCAAAAGCCTTGCTGGCCTAAGAAATAGCATAAAACTTAAAAGCCCCGGTTAATCCCAGGGCTTTTCTTACTTCTCGGGCTCGGACAGCTTACCGGAAACCTTTTTCTTCGCTTCGGTCTGCTCGGGCTCAGTTTTTTCCTGCTCCTCTATCTCGTAAGCGATTGTCTCTACCTGACCTGCGAAACCGTCCAGGTCTTTGGTGAACTCCTTATCTACACCCAGTGCGGCTACTCTGTCCTTATAAGCGCGGATATCGGCGCCCAGCTGGGTAAGACGTTCTGATTTGTCTGACATAATAGTGATATTTAAGGTGTTAAAAGAACCAGCCTTAAAGCTACAAAAATTGTACCTATGAAACATGCTGATTTATTCCCCGGCATACCGGGTGTAGATGCCTATTTACAAGAGGCTTTCAAAGTCGCCCAACTTAATACGCCCGAGCGGCGCGGCCTTTTCCTGGCCAACGTAGCCCACGAGTCTGCTTTTCTCACTAAGCTGGTGGAGGATCTGAAATCTTACACAGCTAAGCGGCTGGCAGAGGTCTGGCCGTCCCGGTTTGCTGTCGATCGCAAGGCTTTTGTAAAAGAGCCCAATGCAAAAGCAAAACGTATAGCACACGACGAGTACGCGATCGCCGAAGCTGCGTACGGCGGCAGGTATGGTAACGCTCCGGAGGGATACGGCGACGGCTGGAAATACAGGGGCCGAGGGGCGATACAGCTTACTTTTAAAGGGAACTATTTAGATACGGATCGTATGCTAGGGCTGAGCGGGTTGCTGGTTGATAAACCGAGCTTGGTGGCTACTCCTGAATATGCACTACTTACTGCCGCGCTTTGGTGGAAACGCAATAAGATGAATGCCTACGCAGATGAAATACCGTCAGGCCTGCGAGGCAAAACTAATCCTGAGAAAGACCGAATACTGACCGAAGCACGCAAGAAAGTGAACGGTGGGACCATTGGATTAGACCACGTAAAAAAATTATTTGATATATTTTGTTTTTAAATAAATTATACCCTTTCTTTGTCTCAGTCAAAATTTAAACCGTTAAAAATTACTGCAATGACACAGAAAGAGCGTATAGCGGAACTCGAAGAGCAGTTAGCGAAAGCTAAGTGGCAGAACGATCTAACCAGTAGAGCCTGGCAACTACCGGATGCCTTTGAACCGTCTGAATTAACAGCGCACTTGCCGGTGCCTCGCATTGAAATGCGTTTCGAAAAGACAGGTAAGGACTGGTACGACCACAAATGGACCTATGGCCTGGTAATACGCCCGTACGCCTGGCTACACGAATCGGGGAAGCCCTTGTGCTTCGTACCGTTAAGTCACACTACGGGTCGAGGCGGCGCTGACCCCACTAGATATGACAGGCTACCTACTCCTTTCAGAGACGGCGTGAACATTCAAGCCGATATGTACGCACTGCGCTTGCCGGGTTTCATAGTTTGCGAAGAGCTCAATAAAGTAGAGCGACTGGAAGTAGATCTGGCTGAGTTTGAAGAGCGTTTTAAAGCTGTTAAACAGTAATGGGCCAGACCAAAGCTAAACGTCACCACACTTGGGTATTAACCTCCCAGGCTGGTGACAACCCCGAGACGCACGTATGCAGCAGCTGCGGGGTAATCCGTAAAAAGTTTTCTGCATCTACCTTAGTGAAGCACAGGAAAACTCCTGCCCCTACTTGCCGGTATATCTCCGGGAACACCGTATTTTATCACTCTCCGTTTTGCACAGGTAAACCTTACGCGAGGAAATGAAAAAGGAAATAGAATACAAATATTATGGCGTCCCTGTGATTACCCTACTTGCAGCGATAGACGGGCCGAACAGCTGCTATTTGAAAGTAGGACATTCAAGGGAACCGGCCGGTCTGTGCGAAAATTTTAGGTTTAGCGACGAAGGGCTTAAATGCGATATCAGATCAATGGTGGATTTAAAGGGCTTGTATCCTATTCTTACGGCAGAAGGATCACCCGGAGGCTCCGGTAGGTTATTGGGGCTTACTGCTTCGCCTGACAAATTAAACGCTGACGAAACCCTAAAACCTTTTATCTAATGGACCAGGAAACAATTGACAAGATAAGCGATATGGCCAAGTGCCTTATTGATCAGATATGCGAGCAAGAGCTGGATATCGCCGATGTAATGGCCGAAATGAAAAAGCAAACGTTAGCCGCTAGTAAGTTAATTATCGAACAGCGCTCGGGAGACATACGGAAATTGCAAGCTATGCGTAACCGGCTTTTGTCAAAATTATGATACTCCTGCTCGGTTTGGTGGCCTACGTGGCCCTGCAAATTGGATTCGTAATGTGGTACTATAATAAAAAGCAAAACAATGGAAAATAGAATGGCCCTCGACTTATTTATAGGAATCTGCGGCGCACTGTGCCTTATTGTAGGCGCGTCTATCCTGCTCGGTAAACTGGTTATGTGGATACAGGAAAAGCTCAGGCTCCGCAGGGAAGAGAAAGAGCTCGGCAAGATAGTCCAGCAGCAAAAGCGCTGGGAGAACTTGGAGAAAGAGCTGGCAAAGCTAGACAATAGTAGCGCTATCGATATGGCCTCGGACCCGAAGCCTTGGCAAATGCAAAATTCAGACCCTTTGCACAACCCTGAAAATATCCGGCGTTACATGCCCTTGCAGGAACCGGAGATACAGGAAGCTCCTCATACCCTGTGGTGCCCTCGCTGCAACAGCGGTAAAAGGCACCTGGCACATGCAGTAGGCGGCGTGCCTCATTTCAAGTGCGAGGATTGTGGGCAACGGTACAAACAGTCTCCTACGCAGAATCAAATAGTCAACCGGTACGACCGTAATGCAGTGCCGACCGATACGCCCTCTGCCAGTTCCATAGAGCTGCATGAGGTACTGGATTCAGGAGACCATTGGCCGGGTGTGGTTATGCAGGACGACGAGCCCCGCAAAGGCGGCTGTAACGAAACTGCGGACGAGCCGGTAACCTTCGGTGGTGGAGATTTCGGAGGCTCGGGAGCCGGTGATAGTTACGACTCGTCTACCGATTCTAGCAGTTCATCGACGGATTCCAGCAGTTCGTCGGATTATTCAAGCTCAAACGACGATTAACCTATGGCAACTTTCAACCCTTTTAACCCAGACGGCACTTGGCGCTGGGAAGTGAACGGTAAAGACTTGGGGGATTTAGGCGTTAAGGCCAAAGCAGGTAAGAAAGCCGAGGAGCCCTGGAACCAATGGCAAAGCCAGAAGTCTATTCAAGAACTGAATGCGTATAACCAGTGGAAACAGGCCTACATCAAGTTCAACGATACGACTACCAAACCCGGTGAGAACTGGTTTCGGCAGGAGTGGGACCGTAACGAGGCAGGAATATGGGAGGACGAAATGCAAGACACTTTTACTGCACAAATGGATTATGAAGAGCGTTTGGCTTTCCGGGCTTACGGCGACGCATACAGGTATAAAACAGCTAAGGAAGAGGCTGCCGCATGGGTTTTACACGGTCGGGCTGAATGGTGGGCCAATAAAAGCCGCCCAGATGCATGGAAGGAGTTGCTTAAACAGGCAGAGCGGAATCGCCAGCAGCGAAAGCAGGAAAGCTACGGAGGCCGCAGCCAAGGTAAAAACCACTGGTACCAGCAATACCAAGACTTTTTCAACTCTGGCAGGCCCAAACTGACCGAAGAGCTTGCCCGTGCCCTGATCCTCTCCAACCTGGATAAGTTCGACGTGCATTACGCAGAGTACTGGCAACGTCAGCGCCGCATGCAGATGAACGAGGCCAAGAGCAAGATAGGCCAGCTCAGTATCGTGCATGTGCCTACCATTCAAGAGCGCTTTATGCAGCAATGTAGGCAGTCCGGGGCTACCGAGCACGAGGCTGCAATGCTTGCCGAGACAGTCTGGCCTCCGCTGTCGGAGAAAAATGAGGCCTATGATAATTTTGTTTCACGAGTTATGTCACCTTTATTCAAATGGAACTGTTAAGTAAATCGGACAAAATGCACCTTACTGCCGGGCAAACCTCCGCGTTGGCTACTTTCTACAATCAATGTATAAACTCGCTAGCCTCTTCGATAGAAGTAGCTTTCACACCTACGCAGGAGTGGATCGATAAGTTTGCCGCGGTGAATTATTTCTTTTACAATTCGGGTGAAACGCCGGAAGGTAGGTTACTGTACAATATACGGCAGGGTAAAATATCAGAAGGAAAAGCCCAAGAGCCTTCGTGGATACCGCAGAACGGTGAACTTATAGAAGCCTCTTTCAGAACTGACCCGAAAGACACCGACTTTTTCCGCTGTATATACGTAGGTTTTGATGGTAAATACCATGTAGTATTCTACGACAGAGAGGCCGAACACGAAAGCACGGATCGGAGGCAGGAAACTCCTATGGAGCAAAGAGCGTATGAAGCTGTACTATCCATGCGCCATAAACCAAAGAAAACCCAGGTCCCGCTCGCCGAACTGCTATCGGTGTACGCAAGCGTCAAAGGCCTGACTCAGGACGGTGTAGAACTTAAACCAGAAAATTGATATGGATAATTACACCACAGAGGAAGGGGAGCGTATGCACCAGCTATGGAACGAGATTTTCGACCAGTACCAGGAAATGCGAGGGATGCACGGGCATTCTGTTGAATCAGACGTGGAGGATAATGCGGACGGACAGCTACTACGAGGCGCGATAACTATATCGGATCTTGACGAGAGTTGGACGGTGGAGGACCGTTTGGAGTGGCTCCGCAAGAAGAATCCTAAATGGAACCCCGAGTGGGTAAAACGGACATTGTATAAAACCTACAAAGACCGGCTCAAAGTGGGCATTTCCCTGCTCATAGCCGAGCTTGAAAGAGTAATGTATCTTGAAAACCAACGTATAGAAAACAATGACAGCAGCACAGCAAGCAGCTCAGGAGATCCTGAAAGTAACGGGTAAAGAGAATGCCTCGGAAGCCGTTAAGGCCAAGACGCTAACCGTAGTCGAGAACTACTACAACGCCAAAGGAGGTATGGCCAAAGCCTACGCAGTAGGGCTCCTCATAGATGTGCTGGAAGTGAAGTACGGCGAGTATGCCGGCCGGATCGCAACCCAGCTTATGTAAAACCCGGCGCTGGGGGCAACCCAGCTTATGTAAAACCCGGCGCTGGGGCAGCCTGGCGCCATAAAATCTTAAACAATGATGTTTTTCAGCAAGAAATTTTGGAAAGGTCTTTTTGGTCCTGACGAGTTTACAAAACACGCTAACCGGGTAATGGAGAAAGCTACCTTTACCATAGATCAATTCGATACGCAGGTTAGAAGGTATACCATGGGTGACGGTTCGGTGCATTTTAGAGCTTTTCTGGTTGGCGCATTTGATACTGAATACGCATTACACTGTACAAGAACCCTAGGCCCTGCATACTGCGTACCGCCTCTGTATTCAAGCCACGGAAATATAGGTTCGATCGCTAGGTTTAACAGCTACGAGGACGCACGCGACGCCGCAGACGAAATGTGCGTTAAAGTGAACCGGAAATTAAAAGAAGAAAGAGTATTAAAAATAGAAAACGTATGATTTCAACACCAATCCTTATCCAGCTCAATCGGTTCATTAACGACAACTTCAAAACCGAAGCAGAGCACCAGCAGCTTAAAGAGCACATCGCCAAATACCGGAGCGTAGAAGGTGGCGTAGCCGAGTACACCAACGAGCTTTCAGAGGCCGACCAGCAAGCGTTCCTGGACGAGCTCAAAACGATGAAAGGGCAAGGAAATGAATAATCAGATCAAATGTACCCTGTACTTTCTGGCCTTGTTTACCGCCCTATCTGCTCTCTTATACGCAATCCAGTGGGTTTACGGAGACTTTATGCCCTTGTGGACTGTTTTGTTGATCGAAGCGGTAATAGCTTTCGGCTCGGGTTTGGCTACTTCCAGATATGACGATACCTTATGAAAAAGTTAATCCTCCTTTTAGCGCTCGGGGCCTGCATGGCTTGTGAGCGCACCGTAGAAGTGCAGCCCCAGACGCTGGCCGGTACTAATTGGGTACTGCACTATGATAAGCCCGAGCCGTGGGATAAAAAGCTCACTTTCTCCTCGGACGGTACGGTGCAGATACGCATGTTTTTGCAAGGAGAGCAACGTAGCTACGAGAGCTATCCTTACCTGTACGGAGCCCCTGTTTTATGGGTTGACGGGCCTTTCGACCAGAACTTCGAGGGCGTGTACTATGGCGATTCTTTAATGCTGCAAGGCGAGATATATAAACGTGTGAAGGAATGATAGAGCGCCTTAAAAATTATCTCACTTGGTTCTGCATGACTTTTACAGCTACTCTATCATTTTTAGCTTTAATTCCTTTGGGAATACACGGTGAGAGCGCTATGGAATTTGGGTTTCCGGCCCCTTACTGGTGCCTAATAGCAGCCTGTGCATGGGTAAATTTGATACACTTTGTAAAACCTAGGACACCGTGAATATCTTCCAGATCTCCGACATTATCCGAGTCCGGCCAGAGCTCAAAGCCGGCAGTGAGGAATGGGTAGTTGAGCTCATTGATAGCACCTGCTACACGTTAGCGACCGTGAAAGTATACGGCGATCAGCCCAGGCGAAAGATACTGAGCTTTGCAAATCAAGAGAATTACGAGAAAGTATGAGGGAGCCCGAAAGCTCCCTTTTCTCTTTTAAGGCCTGCGATAGCTAAAACTGTACTGTAAATTGTTAGTGCCCGAAGCAGGGGCAGTAGCATATTTTATAGAAAGAGTCGTTGAGTTCACAGTCACGTATGAAATGTCTGCCGCAGCTGAGCTCATGGCCAATACGTTCACGACAATAGGGGTGTACGAAAGCCCGTGAGCTATATCAATGCTTACCGACGATCCGTTACCGCTGGCAGATAGCGTGGATACTCTGACAGGGTTAGGCACATATACATCCAGTATTTTCCACTCGGTCGGTCCGGCCTGTATGGTTACTGCATGGTTCTGAGTTGTCAATGAAAACCCTGTACTACCGTCAATAGTTTCCGAGCCGTTCCCGTCAACCAGTACGGTATTAGCCGAACTATCGGTTTTTTTGATGGTCAGTTTAAGCCCTTCACCGTTTACGTATGCGGAGCTGAGCGGTGGCAGCGTGCAAGTCCGGGCAGCCGCGGTCGCATCAAAAGTCAAACCGCTGTCATTAACCGTAGCCGTATAATCCGCGGACTTAGCGGACATAGACTGCCTTTTGTTCGTTTCCATAAGACTAACGAACTTATAAGAGTCGTCAGCCAGCTTAATGCACACGAAAAACCCATCGTCAGTAATGAAATACTTATTCAGATAGTAAATACTGGGCGCAGGTAGCCCGGACGTCGCTCGTATGACGTTGGTCGGTGAGCCAAAAGGTTTCGTGAAGTCGATGTATACTGCGGCCTTTTCCAGATTGGCCATCCGGTAGCTGAACTTCGCGAAATCCTCTGGTAATACTACGGGGAACATTCCGAACTTAAAAAGCCTCATGCGGATATTGCCTACGGTGCTTCCTCCTGCGTTGTTGTAATTGTTGAAGTGGATATTGTTAAACACCCCGTAAATGTGAGGTACTCCGGTCTGCTCGGTTTCTACGCTGGTATACTGAATGGCGCTGCCCACCGTGTAGGATATCGAAAAGTCGATACGGGCTCCGCCTGTGCTTAGCCTGCGCATGCCGCAATAGATCCGATAAAATCCTGCGGTTAGTGTGAAATTAAGATCCTGAGAGCTGTACGTGCCTTGTTCGGTCGTAATAGTCGCTTTGAGACGAGGAACACCAGTGCTTGTCAAATATTGCAGCTTGAATACATCACTATCTATCAATATAGGGTCTTGCGCCGTTTTGGACAGGTATTCAAAGTCTAGAATAAATGATACCTCGTTACGGAACGGTATTACGCAGGGGATAGTAATACGGTCGTCAGTATTTATTAATACCCCAGACTCGATAACCGGTTCGTCGATCTCAAAAGTCTTGGAGGTACCTACGTACTGTGTCGCACGTTTGCTTACAATGTCATGCGTATTGCGCATGTTCTCCGAGGTAGTAATCGGGTTAGTCTCCTGGAACTTGCTGGTTATATTGATCACATTGTTTTTGCAGCGGTGATCCTCAGCAAATGCGCGTGTTTGCGGCCAGGGACGGTCCTGTGTGTTCTTGTAGTTTGTAGCTTGCCCATTAATGACAGAATCCTCCACATTGTCTAGCTGAATACCTGACGATACGCCGTCTGTAACCAAGGTGGCATCTAAGTAGCAATTGCTATCTGCTATCAAATTATCTGCTTTCAGGGATTTACTATCTACAAAATGTATCCCAGGCCCGAAATTGTCTTGGGCTTCAATATTAATGAAAGTAGCCCGGTTAGCATTAGATACCACCATACCTCCAAAATACCCCATAAAACCCTCCTCAGTTCGTGCAATCCCGTTCCAGATAACTTTTAAATCGCTCCATTTATTATTACCTCCGTGCTCTTGTATGCCGTATACGTCGTTCCGTTCAGCTACGATGTTAGTGAAAATGTTATCTGTCGACTCCGTGTAGAAACCTCTTCGGTTCTTGTATGCATATAGCCCGTCGATGTGTACGATGTAATTGGCCGCAGGAATATACATACCGTAGTCCCTGCCTCGCGTAACGCAAACATCTTTAACTTCCAAGTAACGGTATGTACTGTTCCCTGTGAGAGTTTTGTCGAAAATAGCGTCTACCTTGGCGCCGTCAGCGTTAGTATTAGCCTCCAATGCCAAAGCACTGCCAGCGATCAGATTGTTGTCTTTATTGGCGTCCAGAGTCAGACGAGAGATACGGTTGATGAATGAGTTTTTGGGTAGCCATACCAAATCGGTATTCTGATTATCCCGCAGTTTTAATACTGAAATACCCTTACCCTCCCCGTCCAGGAAAATACGCGAGGACATGGTAAATTTGTTTGTCAAGTAAGTGCCCGAAGGGAAAAATAAAGTGCCACCACCGTTCGATACTAGGAGAGCCTGGGCAGCCGCAATAGCTGCGGTATCGTTAGCTATTCCGTTGCCTACTGCTCCGAACCACTTAACGTTTAGCCAACCTGTCCAACGCCTCACCCACTTATTGCCCGATGCGTCTGCTACGCAAACCGAGTCGTCGGGCGTCAGGTCTGTTGCATTATCCAGTACAAAAGTACCTGCTTTCAATTCGTCGGACAAGTATACGCCCGTGTACGCCGGGGCTATGTTTAAGGCTTTCAGCTCAGCTAGCGTCATGCTAGGCATTTTATCTCCGGCAGCAGCCGCGGCCGCCTCGGCCTGATCTACCAGATCAGTTATCTCACTTACGAGCCCGTCCTGGAACTGGTCGAAAGTGGCTATCTTGGTGTGACCGTCTGCGCTGGTGAACATTACCCAGTCTTCGGAGGTAGGCGAGCCGGTCGGCAGCTGAATCAGCGGGATTTCTTTATTGTTGTCGAGTGCCATTTCAGGAGTTTTTAAAGCAATTTACTGATTTACATGCAACCGTGCCCGTAAATCCCCTTAATTTGTTTTCCTCAACTTTGATGGGTATATTTTGTTTGTAAATAAAATATCATTTTTATACCTTTGATTTCAACATCAAACCGTTCTTAAATTATGCAAAGTTTCCATGATTACCTCAAATTGCAGAGCCCTGAATTTGCCTCAGAACTAGACGATACGTTCGATGCGGAAGGGCTGAAAGTGTTTAATAGCCTTGCAGAAGCGTGGGCCTCCGAGCAATATCACAAGAAAGATCCTGCTCAAACCGATATATTCCCTGTAACTCCTTACGACGGAATGCGATGAGCCTGCGACTTGACCCCAAATACCACGGAGTCCGTGTGGCGCGCGTGAGGCCGAAAAGGCACATAATTACCAGAAGCCAGAAAGTGTACGAATTTTGGAGAGGGTATATAGAAATTTCCGAGTATGTCACGCTGTACTTTGTAATGAACGACAGAAAGAAATGGATAGTACCTGAGATGCAGTATGCAGCCAGAGTAAACGGCGACTACTATTACGGTCAAAAAGAAGCGTTGGAGGCGTTAGGCTTGCGATGAACGACTTTCAAAAACAAGTTAAGCGCGAGTTTCGCCTGGCGATTACCGCCATACACGCTGTCGGATACCCGGATATTAAATTCGAGGACTGGTCGAAAGAACGCAAAGCCGAGCTATACCGCGACGTAGCCATTTTCGAGGAGGTTATCGACCTCGCAACGCATTGGGAGGAAAGGCATGTGCAGACAGGCAAAGAAACTGTTGACGCCATGCTCGACCGTATCGCTAAGGAATTGATTCATATGCCGGAGAAAATTAGCTTTTTTAACCCATGAGCGAGTATAACTGCCGCGTCAAGCGCGTGGTGCCCAAGGATCACGTATTTTTAGTAATTACTCAACCTATACGCAGAGTAGGGTACGACGAGCAGAAAGCGTTTACAGCAACTGTAATGGGTACTACTCTCTGTTTCGTTCGCAGGAGAGGGCATAATAATCCTGGAAAGGGCTGGTCTAAATGGTATATACAAATTTTTGAGTCTTACTGGCAGGGTGCATTATGCAGTCTGGGGCGTCACCCTAACTGGTGGCAAATCTCAAACGTGCTACACTACCGACCGCAAGAACAAACATAATACACACCTCCAAAGCCCCGCCTACCCGTGGGGCTTTTCTCTCTTCCTCAGTTTCTCATAATACCCACAACCAATATGTTATGCTATTAGAACTAGCGACCGGTAAAAGCCGGAATGATACCCAGTGGCACGGCGACAAGTGGCCCTGGGAGCGCCTTGTAGCGCGCTGCTATCAGGTACACCGCTCAGATGAAACGTACGCTACCTATCAGGCAGGAAATCAGGAGTTCAAACAGTCCAAAAAAGACGTAGGGGGTTTCGTCTCCGGCTGGCTCGATGGTGGCCGCAGAGCCAAAGCAGCCGTCATGTCCAAGCAGATCCTTACGCTCGACGTGGATTATGCCCGGCAGGACTTCTTACAGGTGCTCAGGGCCAAACTACCTAACGTTGCATGGATCTACTACACAACCCACTCACACAGCCCCGATAAACCGCGGTACCGCCTGCTTATACCGCTCGACCGTCCGGCAATGCCGGCCGAGTACGAGCCGGTTGCCCGGTGGGTAGCCGCTTACTTGGGCATTGAACAGTTCGACCGTACGTGCTACGACCTGAACCGGCTTATGTTCTGGCCCTCGTGCAGCGCCGATGGGGTTTTCGACGCAGGACACCAGGACGGGCTGTGGACCTCGGTAGACGGTATCCTGGCCCAGTACAGCAACTGGCGGGACATATCCCAGTGGCCGGTAGCAGACGGAGAGTACCTGGCCATACGCGCCGACGCACAGCAAATGGAGGACCCGCACATGAAGTCGGGCGTTATCGGGGCTTTCTGCCGCATGTATACCACCCGCCAGCTTATCGATAAGTTCCTGGGGCACATTTATGTTGAGGGCACGCAGCCGAACCGCTACACGCTTAAAAACGGCACTACCTCAAACGGGCTTTGGGTAATCGACGATAAATTCGTGCTGTCCTTTCACAGCTCAGATGCCTTGGGTAACAAGCCGGTCAACGTGTTTGACCTGTTCCGCATCCATTTGTTTGGCGGGGCAGACGACAATCCCGAGCAGGCGATCGGTAAGCGCGAGTCGTTTAAGAAAGCGTCCGAGTATATCCGTGAGCTGCCCGAAGTCCGTAAGGCTATCAATATTGAGAACTACGGGTTTGGCACAGCAAACGAGTTCTTTGGCGTGCCCCAGGCGCAGCCTTTATCGCAGCAGCCAAGGCCGACCGTTGAGCCCCAGATCGCACAAAACCTTTGGCAGCAAAACATAGCCGTGGGGGCTCCTGTACCGCAGGGCCTGGTGCAGCCTTTAAATGGTCACAGTCACGCGCCTACGGCCCCTATTGCAGGTGCGGCCGTGCAAGCCTCTGTAAACCCTAATGTGAGCGCCGACGCTAACGATTGGCTGGGGGAACTGGAAGTTGACGGGAAAGGGAAGGCCCTTGCGAACGTGAAGAACGTTAAGCTGATTATGCTGAATGACCCAAGGATCAAAGATTGTTTTGCCAGGGACATTTTTGCAAAGCAGATCGCACTACGCGGTATGGTGCCGTGGATCATTCCGGGCCGTACCAGTCAGTGGACGGACGTAGACGACGATGCGCTTATTAATTTCTTCGGTGAGCATTACGGCATCAATTCTGCCGATATCATACGCAGGGTGCTTAACGAGATAACGGCCCGTCATGGGTTCCACCCGGTTAAAGAATACCTGGAAAGCCTGGTATGGGATGGTACGCCTCGTATTGAAAAGCTGTTTCATTATTTCCTTGGGGCTGAGGATAACCTGTACACCCGGGAAGTATCGCGCAAGTGGTTTACCGCGGCCGTAGCCCGTATTTATGAGCCAGGCCGTAAGTTTGATAACATGATCGTGTTTGTAGGTCTGGGCGGCATCGGTAAGTCCCTTTTAGCTACAAGGCTGGGCGGAAAATGGTTCTCTGACACGTCTGTCGACCTTCGCAATAAAAAAGAGTCCATGGAGGAAATGCAAGGCGTGTGGATCATGGAATGGGCTGAGCTGACCAGTTTCCGGACCTCTTCCATTGAGGCCGTCAAAGCCTTCACTTCAAAGCAAACCGATAAGTACCGGGCAGCCTATGCGCGCCGTGTTGAGGACCACCCGCGCCAGTGCGTGTTCATGGGGTCGACCAACCGGCCGGAGTTCCTTTCAGACCCTGACGGCAACCGCCGTTTTTGGCCCGTACACGCTAATCAGGTGCAACCGCAGAATAATGTATACCGCGACCTGACTCCGGCTGTTGTGGGGCAGATTTGGGCCGAGGCTTGCGTTATGTACGCACAGGGCGAAGAACTTATGTTAGAGCCCCATGTGGCGCAGCTTGCCGAGTATGTGCAGAAACGGCACACCGAAGTTGACGAGCGGGAGCACGATATCGTCGAGTACCTTAACAAGCCGCTGCCTGCTGATTGGTACAAGCTGGATAAATCTACCCGCGCAGCCTACCTCATGCAAGGTATTGACCAAATGCCGCAGGACGGCCAGGAGAACCTAATACGCCGCGATAAGGTCTGCGTTCGTGAAATATGGGTTGAGCTCTTCGACGGCAGCAAAAGGGACGCTGATCGCCATAAGACCAGGTTCATTCACGACATAATGAGGAACTTGCCGGACTGGGAGCTGGCTAAGAACCCACTTAACGTTGGGTACTTCGGCAGACAGATGTGCTACGTCCGTAAAGGGTCTGGTGTTGAAGTCCGGCAATGAAGGCAAGTATTCAAAAACCCTATATTGCCAGGGCCTATTGCCGGATAAAACCCTCTATACCATATAGTTATATGGTATAACAATCATAACAATGATTATATATTAGAGAGGGATATTATAGATTATAGGTAAATATTGACGGCAATAATTAATAGCATTAGTAATAATATATGACGGCAATAATTAATTTTATAAGTATATCTTAGGGGTATTATATGGAAAAACCACTTGCCGCCATTGCCAAAGGGGTTAACTCGCAGACAACCAGCGCGTTATCCGGCAATTTACTGGCAATTAAGCCGGCAATGGAAATTGCCAGATTGCCAAAATCAGAGGAAAAATTAGTCGAAAAGTATCTGAAACGTATTTGTGACGGCAATAATTGGATGTGCTTAAAGCAAAAAGTAGCAGGTAAGCGCGGCTGGCCCGATAGAACAGTGTATGTTTCTGGCGGCAAGATTTATCATATAGAGTGTAAGGACCGCGGCAAGCGCCCAAGGCCCGATCAAGCAGCAGTACATGCGGCACTTTTGAAAATGGGCCACTTGGTTTTATTAATCGATACGAAAGAGAAAGTTAAACAATTCGAGTTCCATGCTTTATACGCCATACCCATACCAGCAGACAGCAATCTCACATATCCTGAGCAATCCAAACGTTCAACAGGCCGGAGGCGCAGGATTGTTCTTACAGATGGGTTGCGGGAAAACATCAGTAGTAGCGACAGCCTGCGAGCAGCTGATACACCAGGAAAGACGGTTTGATAAAATGCTGGTGATCGCACCGAAGCTGGTAGCCGAGGAAACCTGGCCTGCCGAGTTTACCAAGTGGGACCATTTACACCGGGTGCAGGTGGTACAGGTTACCGGTAATATCAAACAACGCATGAAAGCGCTGCAAACGCCGGCAGACGTGTACTGCATAGGCCGCGATAACGTGCGTTGGCTGGTGGCTACGATGTTGCACTACAACGGCGGCCGCTGGCCTTTCCCGTTCGTGGTAGTCGACGAGTCCACCAGCTTTAAGAACCCGCTGTCAGAGAGGTTTAAGGCTTTGCAGATCATGCTGCCGCAGATACAGCAGCTGATAGCGCTGACGGGTACGCCTTCGCCTAACGGCCTTGTGGATCTTTGGGCGCAGCTTTACCTGATCGATCGGGGCGTAAGGCTGGGCGACAACTACTATGCCTTCCAGAAAGAGTTTTTCACTTTTGAGCAGACCGAGGAGCATGTACCTTACAACCACAAGATCAAAGTGGAGAAAGACCCTATATTCGGCAAGAACTACCACGTCAAGCGCATCCAGAGCCTTATCGGTGATATCTGCATTTCCATGGTTGCACGTGACTATCTGGACCTGCCGCCGCGCATGGATATATTTTTGGAAGCCCATATGCCCGAGGCGTCATTAAGGCGGTATGAGAAGTTCAAAAAGGATTATGTGACCAACATTGCCGGCCAGGAGATCAACGCTTTCTCAGCGCCGGGTCTGTACACCAAACTGCTGCAATTTGCCAACGGCGCGGTATACGATGCGGAGGTTGAGCGTAATTACCACGTGGAGCATGACACCAAACTGGATATGCTGGAAGAGATAGTTGAGGAGGCCGCAGGCGATCCGGTGCTGGTTTTTTACAGTTTCGACAGCGATGTGTCGCGTATCCAGAAAAAATTAGCGAGATTTAAACCCAAAGTAATAGCCAAGGGGGATACTGCACGGTGGAACAGGGGAGAGATCCCGCTGCTGCTTGCGCATCCTGCCTCAGCGGGGCACGGGTTGAACTTGCAGGACGGCGGGTGCAATATCGTTTGGTTTGGATTACCGTGGAACCTGGAATGGTACCAGCAGGCATGCGCCCGTCTGGACAGGCAAGGGCAAAAGCGCAGGGTGAATAATTACCACCTGCTATGCCCTGGGACTTTGGAGTTTGAAGTAGCGCGGCGCTTGAAGGATAAGAGCGTTACGCAGGACGATTTAATGGCCGCACTTAAAGCAGATGTCTATGGATTTAATACAACCGAACGAAAATGGGGAACGGCGCCCCAACAGATGCCAGGTAAGCCGGGAATCATTGGACCCCCGGCCATTCTATCTCAATTGCCGACAGTGCCCTTGTGGGGATGATTACGTGCCGGACGTTGAGAGCTGTGAGCCTTTGCAACAGCCAGCAGGTCAGGGATCATGCTAGGGCAGTCAACAAGCGCGTCCAGCAGCACTTTTGCGTTGTCATAGTGTTGCCACGGTACGCGCTTGTTGATTTGTATGGTAGCGTTGCCTTTGGGGCGGCCAGCGCCTTTTTTGTTTGCGATACCTTGATCTTTTCGGGTTACTTTTTGCTTTGTCATGTTCGTAATTAATATAAATTCTGTAATGGCTCGCCAGACTATCCGCGAGCTTGCAATGAGGCTAGGGCCGCGCAACGCTGGTAAAGCAATCGCAAGCGCCCTGAACCGCGTATCTGCCATGGGTAAAACCAAGGCCTCGGCGCAGATACGTAGCCGTTACCGGATTAAAAAGCGCGACCTGGACAAGCGCATGGGTACGACAAAGGCCAGCTGGAAACACCAGAAAGCCAGTATATACTCCCATGGCGTGCCTATTCCGGTGCATTTGTTCAGGCCCCGCCAAACCAAGAAAGGCGTACGGGTTACGATCTTGGGCAGATCCAACACCATACCGCACGCTTTCATGGCTACTATGCGCAGCGGCCACACCGGCGTATTTGCCCGCGGGCATTACACAGCCAGCGGTTTCGAGTTCCGGCATAAGCGCAAGCGAGACCAGATGAACCGCACCCGCAAGAACGACCTTCCGATCACGCAGCTGACCACCATTTCGCAAGGCCCGATGTTCTCCCACCCGACCGTTATACAGCCGGTTATCAGCAAAGTTGAGGATATGTTGGGTATTCGTATAGAGCATGAGCTGAATGCCATTCTGGCGGGTTACCGTGTTTGAAAACTTTCGATGAAAAATAAAGGCCGAGGGGTCTTTTCTAATTTAGCCAGCAGGTAGCCCTACCTTGCGCCAGAAGTTTCTCAGGAAAATATACAGCTTGTACTGGTGCCATTTTGAGAAAACAAAGGGCCAAAAACCTGTTACTTTGTGGCACTCGATTACTACAAATTTCCAGTCAATTTCATAGGTATATACCACACCATTTTCCAGTTGAGTAATCGATAAGTGCCTCTGGCCTGTGGTTAAAACCCACGGATTCCAGTACTTATAAAATTCCTGCCAGTTGTCGTACATCTTTGGCAGCGCATTTGTCAGCGTAGTTGTGGGCGAAATTGGTTTTAAATTCATGATTATTTTTGTTTTGATGGTTTCTTACAAGGCCCGGAAATTCCCGCCGAGCCTCCGATTTTTTCAGGTTTTTCACGGCCGCGAGCAGCCGGCAAAAGTTAGAGCGATTTCACTTAAATTACCGTTGCAGTCTAGGGTATTGCCCTACCCATTTGATAGAGTAATGGTATAGCCGGGTACGGTAGATACGGTAGAGAAACTGGTAATGAAGCGGCACACCCTGCGATAATCTAGCGTACAGGACGCGCAAGTCTTTTCGGCGGGTGAATGCACGCACCTTTTTAAGATCGTGTCTCATAGGGCAAATTTGGGGCTAAGTTTGAAAGGTTGTTAAGACAATGAAATTCGGGCGCGGGTTCGCGCATAGTTGTTAAGACAAGTATTACCAGGCAGGGCTATAACCTGAAAATCCGATAGTACCAAAAAGCCGAAGGAGGGAATAAACGGGTTTTCACGAATAGTTTTCGCCAACGAACGCCGATCGTCCCGTACTTCGTAATTTGCAGCTGAAAGAACTTATAGGCATTTGAAGCATTACATACCTTACAAGTGCGCCCTAGCAGACTTTTAACCCGTACAGGTTTGAAGTAAAAAGTTTGACGTAAGCGAAAAGCCCTGCGATAATCGCAAGGCTTGCAAAGCTGGTTTTTCATAGTTTAAGAGGTTAGAAGTAAATACAGACCGTACCACATAGCCGAACCTAGTCCGACCGTTATCAGTAGCATTTTGGCGAATGATTTGAGAGGCATAATCAATGAATTATGGATGAAACGGATTTCCCTAAATAGAACACTGCCAAAGGTTCGGTAAACTTCGCTAAATAAGTATTGTGACCTTTTTCGTGTTTATCACTGAGCAACTCAATTTCAATAAGCAAGTCGCATTCTTCAGTAAATACTTCTACCAGTTCGCGCATAAAATTGTGAGGTTCGTAAGTATCGCTAATTTGGAATTTAAATTCGAGCATAAGCATTTAGTTTTGAATAGGTGAACAATCAGTCCAATCAGCAAAGAAAGTCTCAGTAGAGCTATAATAAAGCGTTGCGCCTTTGCCGTCCAATGCGACTACGGTGCAACCTTGTACAATCAGGTCGTACCAAAAGCCTACCGCGTAACCGAGACGCGGCAAGCCTTTGAATTTAGCGGTTATGGTCATATCCCTAATATTTTATAATACAGTTCAATAAGTTCGCCGGATTTCATTTTACCTAGTTCTGCATTTATTTTCTCAATCATTTTCGCCTTTGATTCCTCCTCTGCTTTTTCAGGGTCGTATTTAGGTATATCACGCCTCCAAGCGTTGAATAGGTTATAATCGTCGGCAGTATGCTTAGTTTTCATTGTAATTCGGGATTTTAAACAGTTCTAAGGATTGTACGGGTAAATTATCAGGCGCGAACATATTGCACGCCCAACGTCCGGGATCAGGCCACCAGTCAAATGCGTAATAGTAGCGCATCCAACGACCGGCAGACGTAAGCGGATCAGCAGGGAATGCAACGGCTAACACTATGTTTAAAGCAGCTACGGAATGCTTTGCAGGGTCGTAAGCTAAAACGACCCTACGGGCTGCGAGATCGGCGATAGTGTAGGTTTTCACTTTCTTTTGAGGTCATTTAGAATATTACGCACGTCCTTTAACGACAAATATAAATTCCAGTTAACCCAATTATTACGGTCTTTTGAAACCCATCTTTCCCAGCAAACAAATGACTCTTTGCGGTTGATTTGGATTTTTACAAATAGCTTTTCTTTACTGTCAAACAGGCTCAAAGGCTTGCGATTGCGTAAGGTTGTTAATTGTTCAGTACTCATTTTACTTGCGTGGTTTGGTGAACCTCCCAACCTTTGCAGATCGGGAACGCACGGTTTTTACGCCTTAATCACCCTAGCATGTTTCTATTGCTTCCCAATCGATTTTAACCCAAACAGGGTATAGATAAATATCCCCTTCGTGTTCGTATACCAACATGTAATCGTGGTATTCCTGCATGTTAGGTATATGGCCTAATCGCCACGTACGACCATATCTCGTTACACGTACACGCAAAGCGTCCATTTCGCCCCATGTTTCTACGTATTCTTCGTGTTCATATCCAGCGGAAAGAATATCAAAACTTTCGCGCGTCATATTGTCGAAATTTTCAAAGCCAATAGCTTGCACAAAAACTTGTGCAGCATGGATACCGGTAGGCGAACTTACTACTAAATGTGCGACGTCTACGAATTGTTCCAAGGGCTCAGGATTGTACCGAGCGTGCAGTTTGCGACCTGTTGTAATTAGTTTTTGCGCTTTTTCTTCGGTTATTTGGTAGTATTCAGCGAAACGTGCTGCTGTTAAGAAGTTATTAACGTAGTCGAGGTACAGAGAGTGAATTTTTTCGAACATGATTTCTAATATTTTAAAGGTTTGAATATCTGATTTAGTTTGTGGTGGATATCAAAAGTTCGGGCAGGCAATCGGTAATAAGCCACCACGCAATAACCCGATTTTGTTTTACGGTTTAAGATAAAACAGCCTGCCCGAACACTTGTCTACGTATTTTTAATTTCCTGAATAGCTTTAATTAGCTGATCCGTATTGTAGGACTGGAATACAATCCCGCCGCCGTATTGTTTGTTGTGGAATTTCTTGCCTCCAATTTTCTTTGCTTTGTTAAGGGCTATTTCGTATTCGTAGTCGACGAAAAAACGAATTCTACCAGGCAGTTTAGCCATTTCCCGGGCCGCTGTCTCATCTTTCGCGTTAAGTAGTTCGGAATAGGCAACCACATAGCGAGGGTTACCGTTTGTGTCGTTATTAATTCTTGTGAGTTCCATTGTCTTGCGTGGTTATTTGTTTGACATACCTAGCGAGTTTTCAGGCTCGCTAACGCACGGATTCTACGCCTTAAATGTCCTTTTGCACTCTGCGAACTGGAATGGTTTTGCCGTCTATTTTGATCGTCATTTTATTGAGGTTGCGAACTACGAGCACTTTGTAAACCCGGTTTTTATACTCGACCTCGTAAGTATCGACGTGCTTTTCTAGCTCTACCTGAATAACTTTACTGTTGGGTATGTGGATGAATAAATCTATCCCGTCTGTGTGAGCACTTTTAAAGGGGCTTGATTTTTGAGCGAATGCGATCGAGCCGCAAATTGTGGAGAGGGAGAGTACTAAGCAGATTATAGTTTTCATAAGATTTTGATGGTTAGAAAGTGGTTTATTATTTACGTCTTTTTAGTAATTGGCAAATCATATCGTCTATTTGATCTGTGCCTACCGCTAGTCCCATGCTTGCAGCCGTTTTAGATGTGTCGTCTATGATTTTCAGCTCTTCCTTCGTGAGCGGGTACACATCTGCGCTTGCACCTTGCGTAATGTCTGCGAATCGTTCCTGAATGAGTTTATTTAATGCGTTCATGTTGTTTGCGTGGTTTAGAAAGTGAAGGATATTACCGAGACGTTTTTAAATTCTGGCACGGTGAGGTCTTGCCATAAACCGCCATACAAACGGTAGCGAGTTGGACGCTGATAAACCTCAATAGATTGACCAGGTTTAATGCGTTGCACTTCGGTAGTAGCGAGTTTCACATCTACTATTAATTGCGTGTTATTGATTAGCGTTTTCATTGTCGTGCGTGGTTTATCGTGAGTTAAAATTGTCCGTTGTCGCCGGCAATTATGGAAAGTCTGTTTCCATCTACTCTCACGTTTATTTCTTCTTTGGTGTAGAATAATTCGGCTTGCGTTTGATTGTCTAAGTCGGTTTCAACTATCCGGCCGCCCATCCAAATTTCAAAGGTTTCAGGAGCGATTTCGAATACACTAAACTCTACTACGTTGTGTGTTTCTATGCAGGCATGCGACGTATCAGTGTAGTGTACGGGCTCTTCTACTATTTCCACTTGCTCTTTGTCGCCTTTAAGGCTATCAACTATTTCAGAGTACCAGGGAAGCACGGTAAACCCTAATACGAGCGCAGTAGTAATAAAGTAAGCACTCAATTTACGGTCTGTGTTTGGTTGCGTTGTCATTGTCTTGCGTGGTTTATTGTGATTTGATGTTGACAAAGGTATTGTTGCCGTCAATAATACGCAAGCATTTGAGCAATTAATTTTTGCCGTCAACAATTATTCTTTATTAAGTGCAATACTTTCTTACATAAACACACATTCAACTGCGCTTGTCTAGGTATAGTACAATGCTTTCTATGAATATTTAATTGTCACAACAATAATTGTCATGGCAACTGGGTCCTTCCGGAGGGCGCTACGGGCCTCGCGGGTGGCAGCACCCCGGAAAAGCACGATAGATAAAATTTTGTCGGTAGTTAATTTTCTCGCAGGCACTTGCATAAGTAATTGATATTGTATGTATATTGCAGGACAGTAAATAAATCTTCAGCTGTAAACAAACCGACATAAAAATTACGCGATTTTAAAAATTAATCAAATGTGCATAAAACTTGTTAAAAGTCAGCTAGTTAGAGGCACAATAAGTTAACTTTTGGAGCAAATTTAGCACAATAAAAATTCCATTTTGTGCTCGGAAAACGTAATTTTCTTGTTGAAAAAGTTAACCCGTTTGAAGGGTCGGTAGTACCGATACAACCAGTATAAATATTGACGGCAATAATTATGAAACCAGAACTTACGCCAGAATTAAAGGAAAGGTTTTTCGCCCAGTATTGGGACCAACGTATAGTAGGCGCGCACGGGTATAAAAATGAATACCTAAGCAAATGCCACCCAAGTTACGGGAAGTCTGATGATTTCTTTTTGAGACTTCGCCCTATGTCAAGTATTACTGATGAGGAGGTTAAAGAGGCCTTAGCAATGTGCGGGTACACGAGCAATAGACAAACACGAAAAGCTGTCAGAGAGGAGCTGGTGAAAGGGTTCTCATGCATACAAGTGAATGAGGATAGTTCTATTGAGATTGACTTAGAGGCTTACGACTATCTCAGGTCTTTGGGGTTTGCGCTGCCTTTTGCAGGCCGTACGGTGGACGAGCTATTGGAAGCAGGCTGGATTAAATTAACAGACAATGCCCAAGATAAATAAAGAGGTCGTCACGGTGAAGGAGTTCGCCGCCCGGCTCGGAGTCAGCGCCCAGGCAGTTATGCGGTACATGAACAACGGCATAATCACAGAACGCTCGATAGCGTACATGAAGGAAGGCGGCAAGCCTAAGATAGTGGTAGAGTCCGCGCTGGAAGAGATCAAAAAGAACAAGGACCCTACCAAGTCCCGAGCTACCCGTACAGGCAAGACAGTGGCAGGTCTCACAGCCCCTAAAATCCGCGGCACTCTTAAAGCCCCCAAGGTGAAAGAGGCCCAGGCTTTCGCAGAGCAGATCGTTAAGGCGAAAGGCGATTCTGTGTACGACAATGGCGGCGAGAAAATCACGGTAGACGGTATCGAGATTGATTTCTCCAAAGACCCGGCCAGCCTTATCGAGGCCAAGATACGTCAGGAGATTGCCAAGGCCAACGAGGCTGAGATCAAAGTAAAAGCATTGCGGGGTACGTATGTCGAGATATCCAAGCAAGACGCGCAGCTGGCCAACCTGGCCGTGAATCTGAAAAAAGATTTAGGTAACGTGGCCGACCGGCTTGCGGCCCCCGTGGCGGCCGAAACCAACGTCGCAGTTTGCCGTAACATGATACACGCCGAGCTGGAATCAATATTAGTTAAACACTCAGGACCAAGGAAAATATGGAGAACGTAGAAAAAGGCTTTACGAGATTTCACATCTACTTAGCAGCTACCATAGGCCTCACATTGGGCGGCTTGTCGACAGTTTGGGATTCTGTGGAATGGGGCACCTTGACGCACAGCCGTGAATTTTGGTACGAAACGTTCAAGCTATTAAGCCGTTTTGCTATCTGCGGATACGCTGTATGGGCGTCGATTCGCATAGAGCAGCTCAAAAAGAAGTTGAATGGGCGACAGAAATAAAATAGCCCTGGCCAAAAACAAGGGCAAGGTTTCCGACTTCGACGACGAGGATTACAGCGCAGTGATCTTGCGGGATACGGACGGCGCTAGCGAGTACGACCTTATCGAAGCGTTCCGGGCCGCCCTGGCGCCAGCTCGCCGCGTAACCTGCGACGTATGGGCCGACGAGAACCTGGAACTGACCAGCGATACGTCCGCAGAGCCCGGCCCGTGGCGTACGCAGCGCTTCCCTTTCATGCGCGAGATTTTGCAGAAGCTCTCCCCGACAGACCCGGCTATGGAGATTATCATGGCCAAGGGCGTACAGGTATCAGCGACTGCATGCGGTATTGTGGCCATGCTCACGTTCGCAGATACCGACCCGTGCCCGACGATGTACGTCATGCCTACGATCACTCTGGCTGAGGACTTCTCTAAGGATAAGTTGCAGCCCATGATCAACTCGGCTGAATCCTTAAAGAACAAATTCAAAGATCCGCGCACGCGTGACTCCGGTAACACGATCCTGGGCAAGCGGTACCCTGGCGGCTTTATCGTACTGGCCGGGGCCAACGCAGCCGCCTCGCTCCGCTCCCGCTCGATACGCCTGCTGATTCTGGACGAGGTGGATGCGTACACCCGCAACCTGGAAAAGGAGGGCTCGCCGATCGCGCTGGCCCAGGCCCGTACTGTGTCGTTCGGTATGAAAAAGAAAATATTCATGCCTTCCACGCCCACGGTAAAAGGCGCTTCTACAATATGGCTGCATTTCGAATCGACAGACCAGCGGCATTACCATGTTAAATGCCCCGCATGCACGCACCCGCAAAATCTGGTGTTCGAGCAGTTAAAATGGACGCCCGGCGCGCCGCATACTGTCGTGTATGAATGCATCGACTGCGGCCACGGCATAGAGGAGGGCCTGCATAAGACCAAAATGCTCAATGAAGGCCAGTGGGTTTCCCATGAGCCCGAGCGACGTAACGACTACAAGATAGGTTACCACCTTAATTCGCTGTACTCGCCGTACGGCTGGCTCAGCTGGAAAGAGATCGCAGAGAAATACGAGGACGCCCAGCGCGAAATGACCGACAACCAAGAGGACAACCTAATGAGAGCTTTTATGAATACTATTTGTGGATTACCCTACGAAACAAAGGGCGAACAGCCCGAGTGGCGCACGCTGTACAACCGGCGCGACGAGTCTATGCTGCGTAACTCGGTCAGCGAGCACGTGAAACTGATAACTGCCGGCGTAGACGTGCAAAAAGACCGTATCGAGTTAGAGATAGTAGGCTGGGGGCTCGGTAAGCGCGCGTGGTCTATCGACTACCGGGTGCATAGCGTGGATGAAATGGAGGCAGAGCTGCGCAGGCTGGCAGACCTACGGTTCGTTAACCACGAGCAGGTAGCGCTGCCGATCCATAAGATATGCATTGACGCAGGCTTTAATACCAGTGACATTTACGCCATTTGCCGGAACTTGGGCAATCAGGAGCTTTACGTGCCGATACATGGTAGCTCGACGCAAAAAACCTCCATACTGTCGACACCTAAATTTGCCAATATACTCGATAAGAGCGGCAACGCCTTTGCAGTCCGGTATTATATGCTGGGCGTTGACTTGCTTAAAGACGAGCTGTACACCGCGCTTAAAAAGACCAAAGACCAGGATGACCCGCTCGGGCCTCCGGGCTACTGCCATTTCCCCGGTGCGTATGCAGAGCACTATTTCCAAAGTATCACCGCGGAGAAAAAAGTTACCGACTATAAGGACGGCTACGCAGTGCAGAAGTACGTGAAAGAGTACCAGCGTAACGAGGTACTGGATACTCGCAACTATGCGCGCGCGGGGCTCGCTTTATCAGGATACGACGATTACGGCGACCTTTTTCTGGAAACGATGTATGCTACTTACCGGCAACAGATCGAGGAAGCACCTAAAAAAGCGAAGAAACGCTCGGATTTCTGGTAATTAATATTACATTTACAACGCAGAAAACTGAGAACGGTTATTAAGATTTTGACAAACAGTAAAGGGCGCCTGTTGTTTAATAGGCGCTTTTTCTTTTCCTTTGATAAAACTTGTCAAAACAACTATGTACCCAACCCCTTGCATACCCGACGAGTCCGTATACACGGTTGCAGAGTTCAATCAGTTGAAAAAGGAAATGCTTACGGGCGATAACGCAGGCGTACGGGAGATCCAGCATGCCGATAAACGCACAGTATTCCGGTCAGCTACTGAGATACAGAACCTGCTAGCTATTATGGCTGAGGCTATTTGGGGCCACTGCGAGAATTATCAGAACGGTGCAGGCCGCCGCAGGTACGTTATAAGCAGCAAAGGGATATGCTAAAAGAATATTTTTCGATGCTTACGGCGCAGTTTAAATTCCGGGCTATGGAATTTACGGGCGCTATGGAGCTTAAAAAGCGCCATTTCGAGGCAGCAGGCTACGGACCCCGTACCGATAAGTGGTATAGGCGTTCACGCGGCCCTATATCGGATAATATGTCAGGACTGGCTAGGCTGCGCGGCTTCTCGCGCGATCTGGTGCGCAATAACCCATATGCGCAGCGTGCCGTCAATATCATTGCTAAGAACACAGTCGGTACTGGCATTACGCCTACATTCAAAGGCGCCAACGAGGACGCCATAAAACGCCGCTGGGCAGCATGGGCAGGTAAGAAATCGTGCGATTTCAACGACTTGATGAACCTTGCAGGCCTGCAAGAGCAGGTAATGCGCGCGGTAGCCGAATCGGGCGACGCAATAATTTTGCGCCGGTACAACTTCGACAATCCTATGGGTTTTGAGCTCCAAGTGCTTGAATCCGACTATTTAGATGAAACAGTCACCAGACCGGAGCCGGATGGTGGCTTCGTATTGCAGGGCGTTGCATTCAATAACCGCGGTAAACGTGTGGGCTATTATCTACACGAACAGCACCCTACTGACCTTAAATACAACGCAACCGCTTATCAATCAAGACTCGTACCAGCCTCAGAGGTAATTCATGTGTTCGAGGTTTTACGGCCCGGTCAAGTGCGGGGTATCCCTATGGGTGTGTCGGCTTTCATACGTATGAAGGATTTCGACGAGTTCCAAGACGCGCAGCTGTATAAGCAAAAGGTAGCGTCGCTGTTCGTTATGACGGTTACCAATTCCGTAGCGCCAATGGGTAGCAACGGTCAATATCAACCGTATGACGGCCTGGACCGCATGATACCCGGCGCGATTGAAGAGTTGCCTTTCGGTAAGGACATTAAGTTTTCTCAGCCTCCGACTACCGAAGGGACGCCCGAATACATGCGCGCGGTGTTGCAGTCCATCGCAGTGGGGTATAACGTGACCTACGAGGCGCTTACTAACGATTACAGCAACGTGAATTTCAGTTCGGGCCGCATGGGCTGGCTGGAATTTTCACGCAACGTACAGTCTTGGCAGGACAACATTATGATTACCATGTTCTGCGAGCCTGTATACGAGTGGTTTCAGCAAGGACTTAAATTAATGGGTGGGTATGCATCAAACATTGATATCACATGGACTACGCCGCGCAGAGAAATGATCGATCCAATGAAAGAGGGTGCAGCAGCTCTCGCCTTAATCAAAGGTGGTATAATTTCCCGCCAGGAGTTCCAGCGGCAGCTCGGCTACGACCCCGCAGATATGGAGGCAGAGATTAAGCAGGATATGGAAGTCGATAAGAAACTTGATGCTACTTTCTCGACCAGTGTTAAGACGATCGAGGCGCCAAAACCGGCTACTACAAGCACGAAAGTGACGGCAGTAAAAACAGTTGCTAAAAAATAATTTTGCAAAATATTGTTGCTTGTAATATCTTGCACCAATACTTGCTATAACAATAGTTAGCGTGGCAACAATAAAAGTAAAAACAGCCAATCAGGTACGGCAATTTAATTTTGAGAAACCTACGTCCTGGAATTTGCAGGAACGGTCTTTCAGCGCAGTTGCGTTCTCCGAGGAGCCTGTTTTTATTCCGTATCCAGAGCCGTACTTTGAAATCCTTTCCCATGAGCCTCACCACATCCGTATGACACGGGCAATGAGCGGCTTACCGGTACTGGATGATCACAACAAATACGGCATAGGGGCGCAGATTGGCGCAGCAGCTAACCCCGTTCTGCGTAACAGACAGCTTCACCTGGACGTAAGGCTGTCGAAACGTAAACAACTCGACGACCTTGCACAGGATATCGACGACGGGATTGTTAAGAATATGTCAGGAGGCTACCGGGTTTTTAAGTATGAGGACCTTACGCAACCAGGCGACAGATTCAGGACGTTGAGAGCGATAGATTGGGAGCCGCACGAGTTTTCATTTACGCCGGTCAATTTTGACCACAACAGCCAAATACGTTCAATGCCGAATACAGAAGAAAGTGAAATAGAAATCCAAACCAACAACATGGCCGGAGAAACTACCGCAGTACCACAGGCAGCCGCCGAAGGAACGCCAGCACCCGCAGTTGTTACCAACCCCGCCCAAGCTGCACCCGTAGCTCAGGTGGCACCGGTAGCCGAAGGGACCAGGGCATTACCAACCCAAGCTGTACCTGCCCCACAGGCCCCTGCACCTGTAACCGCACCAGCCGATCCGGCTGTTGAGCGTACAAGAGCCTTGCAAATTATGCAAATCGCTAATGCGGCGCAGATGGGCCAGGAGTTCATCGAACAGCATATCGGGCTCGGTTCCTCAGTTGAGCAGGTCCGCTCACTCGCTTTTAATAAGTTAACCGGACAATCCACTGTGGAAACCCAAACCAACCAACGTACAGCACCTGCTAACGTAACAGTAGGTACCGAGCAGATCGAGCACACCCGTCGTCTTATGTCGATCGGTCTGTGTCTCCGTCACGGTATCAAGCCTAACAAGCCCTATACTGACGACGAGCTGAGAGGTGCCGAGCAGTACCGCCACATGCGATCGCTTGAAATGGCGCGCTTGTATATGGGCGATAACGGGCACCCCGAAGCACTCCGTATGCCGGAGAACGAGCTAGCAAAACGTGCGCTCATTTCCAGCAACTCGACCGACTTTGCGGTTATCCTTGAAGGTGCGGCACGCACTTCCATGGAGGCGCAATACTCTATTTTGTCACGTAACTGGCGCGACATTGCAGGCACAGGCTCTGTAAGCGATTTCCGGGAGTGGAAACGCATGCGTACCGGTTTCTTGGGACGTTTGGATAAGGTCGGTGAGAACGGCGAGTTTAAGAACAAGCCAATTCCTGACGGCGCGCTGGAATCTGTCAAAATCGGTACCTACGGTAACACGGTGAACGTGACCCGTCAAATGCTGATCAATGACGATTTGGGCTACTTCCTGACTTTGGCAGGTATGCTCGCGCAGGCAGCCGGTCTTTCGATCGAAACCGACGTTTGGGAAATGCTACAAGCTAACGGAGGCCTCGGCCCTACCATGGCAGACGGTAACCCGCTGATCCACGCCTCACGTGGTAACGTTGGTGCAGCTGGCGCTTACAGCACTACGACGATCAACGACGGCCGTACCAAGATGCGTTTGCAGAAAGATTTGAACAACCAGGAGTACCTGAACATTGCGCCTGACCGCGTAATCGTTCCGTTCGCTTTGGAAGAAACAGCGATCTCTCTCAACATCAACGACTACCAGGCTGGTGACGGTAAGCAGACTCAGAAAAACCTTTACAAAGGGCTTTTCAAGCAGATCATCACCAACCCGCGTTTGACCAGCGCTACCCGCTTCTGGATGTTGACTGACCCTGCTATCCTTAAAGTGTTTGAGGTGAACTTCCTGAATGGTAATGAAACTCCGTTCATGGACGAGCGCCAAGAGTTCTACGTGGACGGTACTGTATGGAGAATCCGTCACGACTGGGGTGTGGCAGCAGTTGAATCCAAAGGTATCGTAGGGTTCGCCGGAGCTTAATAATTTGATGCTCAATAGCACGAGCGATCGTGCATACGTATAGCGTGTAGCCTCGGGCAATCGGGTTCGAGGCGGTTTAAAACTGTAAAAACTGACCATACCAATGGCACAAAATTATATCCAGCCTGGCGATCAGGCGTTGCCGGTGACAGCCCCCGTAGGTGGGGTAACTTCTGGCGTACCGTTGAAGCTGAGTGCTACTGCGGTTAAAATTGTTATCCCTTTGGGGACGGTAGCCGCAGGCACAGAAATTAATTGCGCGGTAGGCGGTGTGTATGAAGTGGCTAAGGCTACCCCGCTGGTAATCGGGCAGTTTGACCCTATATACTGGGATGACACAGCTAAAAAAGCTACTACCGTATCAACTAGCAATACGTTGATGGGCTATGCGGCATATGCGGCTGGGTCAGCAGAAACGACCGTAAAGGTTAATTTGACAGCACCATAAAAGATAAGGGCAGTATGCCTCATTTCGATCAACTGAAAGCCAGTCTGTTTAAGACCGTGACAACGCACATGGGCTATAAAGCAGCCTGGCTTTCGTCGGTAGACGACATAGTGAGACAGGCGGCCATGGGCGTAACGTTCAAATACCCGACGCTTCGAGAAAAGCAGTTTATAGAGTGGGACCAGTTCGTTTACAACCCGCCCAACCGGATAATGGAGTACTTCGCTACTGACTTTCCGGGACTTTATGAACTGGTGGAGAACAGCGGCGGTACGAGCCTTGAAATTGTCCGCATCTACGAGATCGACAAAGTGAACGGCGAGCTTTACGTAGTCGGAAAGACGCTTAAAATGTTTGACGGCTCTATAATTTATGCACTGGTATACCCTTACGTAGAACCCGAGGAATGAACCCGCAGCTTAGCGTTTACGAGAATTTAATGGACGAGTTTGTTGTAAGACTGCTCGGAGATGTAGACCGACCTGCTTTTGCAGCTATGGGTGTGAGAGTCCAAAAAGCCCCTCAGTTCAGCGGACAGTACGAGGTATTGAAGCCAGAACATAACGTTAACGGTCGCATACAAATAGGCTGGTTGCAAGACCGGTTCGGCACTGACGAGAACGATACGTCCATGCTGTTAGCAGACCCTACCATGGACAGGGTTATGTACTTTCAGCTTAACTTGGCCAGTAGAACGGCTTATGGCGAAAAGGGCATACTCAGGATGTGCGAAATGGCACAACGGCTAATGCTCGGATATCGGTCGGTAGATATAAGCGGCGAGGCTTACGCTTTTGCGGCTACTTTACAAGATTTTCAAGATAATGTCTGGTATTACCGCGTAATCGTCAGATGGAAAGAGTTGCCATTACAGCCACTCGATTCGTTCATAACCACCGGCGAAGAGTACCTGGGAGGTAATTTAGTAGAGGCGACTTTCACACCTGAATACGAGCAATAAAATGGCAAAATTTAAAAATATTTCCGGCGAGCTTCGACGCTTCACCCTTAACGGTAAAGAGAAAATCGTGGATGCCGGGCATTCATTCTCAGCTGAGCCTAACGACTACCTCTTAGGGGCTACCGAGCTCGGCTTTTTTGAAATGAGTGACGACGAGCCGCAGGTAGCGGACGTTAAAAAATCCGAATCACCTAAAAATTCCGGGAACTAATGGCTTTCAGACACGGCGTAGACTTATTTCAGACGAACCTCGGGCCAGTTCCCGTAGGCGAAATCGACTCGGCTATCATAGCTATCGTCGGCGCAGCGCCCTCTGGGCCGCTTAATGCTTTGACAGTAGTTAAGAGCGAACGCGAGGACGCAGTATTTGGCGCCCAAGTACCCGGTTTCTCTATCCCGAGGGCGCTTGCCCAGATCCGTAAGGAGGAGCCAGGCGCAAGAGTGGTCGTTATCAACGTACTCGACCCTGCTACCCACGGCACCGCGGTTACCGCCGAAGCTGTAACTTTTACGGACGGCAAGGCTAAACTCGCATTCCCGTACATCGGCGCAGCACCTGTGCTGAAACACACTTCTGGAACTCCTGTATATGCTGCTGGCACCGACTACACGATCGACGCTTACGGTAATATTGTATCCAAGGACTACACGAAAATAGCGGCTAACGCTTCGATAACGGCTACATATACCAAACCTGACTTTACCGCAATCACTGACGCGGTGATTATCGGAACGGTTAACGGTACAACCGGCGCGCGTACAGGCTTCAAACTGCTTGAAAACAGCTATAATACGCTGGGCTTCGAGCCTAAAATTCTGATTGCTCCGGGGTACTCGCAAACTGCTGCTATCGTAGCTGAAATGCGTACCTGGACGGCACGTTTGGGTGCAGTTGCCGCAGTAGACGCCCCGACAGGCACGACCGTAGCAGCAGCTAAAACAGGCCGTACACCAGCAGGTACTATCAACTTTAACGTATCCGACAAGTCTATCATTCTCTGCTACCCAGAGGTGAAGGTTTACGACCCGGCTACTGACGCAGTGGTGAATGCACCATACAGCTCGTCTTACGTGGGCGTAATGGCCCGTGTAGACCGCGAGCAAGGTTTCTGGAAAAGCCCGTCCAATGAGACAATGCGTGGCGTCCTGGGACTTGCAGTGCAGCTCTCCGGCAGCGCCTTTACTTCCGGCACCGATACGGACGACCTTAACGCGCTGGG
>DATMSL010000033.1:0-7890 GCA_035565435.1 Dyadobacter sp.
GGGGCTGCGGCGAGCATCAGAAGGCCCGCCAGGATGTAATGCTTTTTCATAAAAACGATGTTACGTGATGGCCGAAATGGCTTTCACAAATGTCGATGCGGTTATGACAAAGCGTTGTAAGGGGTATGGCGAATTATTAGTACAAATTTTTACTACACAATGAAAAATTATTCGTACACGAATTTGCTTTTACTTCTAAGCAAAGAGGTCTAGCTTGTCGCTAATTTGTACCCGCGCAGGTACTACGACACCCCTATGAGAATTCTGTACCTGTCTTACCTGTTCAGTACCCTATGTTTATTGTCTCTGTCATTGCAGGCTCAGGATAGCGAGTCCTGGACGGTGACGCACTTCAATAGCGAAAACGGCCTGCCGCAGAACAGTGTTACCATGACGCTCATGGACGATCATGGCTACCTGTGGTTTGTCACGCAAGCGGGCATCGTTCGTTACGACGGCCAGCGTTTCCGGTTGTTCGATAATAGCAATTCGGGGTTGCTGCGTAACCGCTATCTGTCGCTTGGCAAAGATGCTGACGGCCGGATTTTTTGCTTTGACGACAATGTTCAGATATCCTATTACGATAACCGGAAGGGGTTTTCCAAACCGGTAAAGCCGACAGACGAAATAGGGGCTACCAAGAGCGGGCTCATACATCTTAATCCGATTGATTTGGGGGGAATGGCCCGTTACACACGGAAGCTCTCACATAGCGAGTTTCCGGATGCCTTGAGATTCGGGTTTCATGAAACCCGGAAAGGCAAAGGATTCATTTTAAAAGAATATGCCATTGCAGGTTACGTTTCGAATGGCAAAGTGCGGCGGATCGACTCTCTGGATATCTATCCTTATATGGCACAATCCGTTGGCAGCCTTGGTGACATGCTCTGTTATTTCAGCCGTGATCGGGACATTATTTTATTAGATTCCAATGGCGTACGCACACACAGGAAAATTCCGATCGCCATACCCTGGGATAAATTGAAAGCGAATGCTTCAATCGCATTTTTTTGCCATCAGGACGAAACAATGCTGTTTAATAACGACGGCACGATCTATGAAGTGACGCTCACCGGCGGTGAGGTAAAATTTCGTCATCTTGTTACTTTAAAGAATATCCCTTACATCACTTCGGTTCGCTATTACCCCAGGCAGGGGCTACTGATCGTAGGTTCCAATACGAATGGGCTGTATATATTGAGAAGGAAGCAACTCGGGGCGGTGGGTAAAAATCCACTCAATGCAGATGCTTTCTACGCACTGGCGCCTTTTGGGGACAATCAGGTGCTGCCCGTCACTGGCACGATAAATGGAAGCCCGGCGGTACCCGGGGTGTCGGACAGTTACAACAGGTACACCTTGTTGCGCGACCATAACCGGCACTATTGGTATGCCAACGGCGGGACACTTGTAGAGGCTGATGAGCGGTTTAATATACTCAGGCGCATTCCGCTTACCGGCGTACTTTCAGCTTTGGGCGAGGACGAGGAGGGGAATATCTGGCTGATGGAGGGCGAAATAAAATTTGGATACAGGAAGAACAGGTTCGCGCGTGTACGCGGAAATGCAGTCGAATCCTATCCGCTGAATGACATTGCCGGCAAAAACATGCAAAGCTTTATTCCGATAGGCAACCAGACATTCTGGATTGTGGGTGCCGGTATATGTATGTGGGTGGATGTAAAAAACCGGAAGCAACGCATTTACCATGAATTTGATGATGTGGAGCTGCGGACAGCTTATAGGGATAGGCAAGGGAATGTTTGGGTGGGGAGTTACGGTCGGGGATATTACCTTTTCACAAACGGGCGGTTTACGAAAATGCCCGAGGACGATGCCCATCATTTGAAGATCGTGCATTCGTTTCTGGAAGACAATAAGGGCTTCATTTGGATGACCACGAACAACGGCCTTTTTCAATGCGCCGTCAACGATCTGTACACTTATGCTTCCGGCAAATCCAGCGAGGTTTATCAGCATTACTACGGGAAAGAAAGCGGATTGAAAACTACGGAATTCAATGGAGGTTGTACGCCCAGTGGTTTGCGATTGGATAACGGCACATTTGCGTTCCCTTCGATGAGCGGCGTTGTGATGTTTCATCCGGATAGCACTAAGCCCATGCTTCCGGCGAGCAAGATTTTTATAGAGCAGGTATTGCTGGATGGGAAGCCAGTTGACAGTCAGTCGCTTTCACGAATAGCTCCCGCATTTCGAAGGCTGGAATTGACCGTTTCCTCACCCTATTTCGGGAATCCCAATAACCTCAACATCAAATACAACATCGAAGGGCTCGATGATCGCTGGTATCCGCTGGGAGAAAACAATCGCATTGTGTTGAACACACTCAATTACGGCCGCTACAAGCTCCGGCTTCGGAAAGAAGCCGGCTTCGGTACGGGCAACTTCGTCACTGCCGAGCTGCCGTTGGTGGTGATGCCGTTCTTTTACGAAACCTGGTGGTTCTACCTGCTGATAATGGCCTGTGCGATTGCCCTCATCGCGATCGTCATTAAAATGCGGTACCGCTACCTGGTTAGGCAGCGCAACCGCCTCGAAGCGGAGATAAAAGACCGGACGCAGGAGCTGGCTTACCAGAACAAGCTCATGGAGAAACTCACCATGATGATCGCGCACGATCTGAAATCGCCTCTGTATTTTCTGTCCAAAGTTACCGGGCATTTACGCCATAATGTACAACAGGAAAACTTGCAGGGGATAGACCGGGCCAGCAGCGAAATCAAGAATACCGCCGACCATGTGTACCGTTTTATCGAAGAATTGAACCTCTGGGCGTCCTCATTTACAGAAGGTTTTAACGTGAACAAAACCTCTTTTGTGCTGAACGGACTGTTGGAGGAGCTTACGCTGTTTTTCAGGGAAATGCTGGATGCGAATGGTAACAGGCTGACTTTCGACCTACCCGTCAGCTATATGTTGGAGACGGATCGTGAAATTTTGAAGGTGATCCTGCGCAACATCCTCGACAACGCCAACAAACATGCGCACGGCTGTGAGATCGGCATTTCCGCCAGTGCCGAAACGGATGGAATGATCGCCATCACCATTGCCGACACCGGTGAAGGCATGAGCGAACCCATTCTGAAAAGGATTCAGGACAGGATTGCGCAGGCTTCGACCGCCGCGGGCATTGAGCGGAACAGCCGGCTTGGATACCAGATGATCATCGATTTTGCCAATCGGCTCGATGCGAAGCTGGAAGTACACAGCGAACGCGGCGCGGGAACGTCTGTTACGTTACGTATCAATGGACGGGTGAAAGGCACAAAACGATCGTCGGAGCTAGCTAAGCAAATCGTAAGCGGCGGCTAAGTTTGCGAGGCCCTTGTTATCGTCAATATTGAGCTTCTCGAATGCGCGCCGCTTATGGGTATGCGCTGTGGAATACTGCACCTGAAGCATTTCACAAATCTCATTCATGGGATACCCCTTCGCAAGGCATATTACCACCTGGAATTCCCGTTGCGAAAGCTGGTCGAAGGGGTTGGCGGATGCACCGCTGAATACGCCTTGTATGATCGACTCCGATAATTCGGCGCTGATGTATGTGTCGCCATTCAGTACCTTGTTGATGGCCCTGATTAATTCTTCGTCCGGCGCTGTTTTGCTGATAAAGCCATTGGCGCCCAGCAGCATGTAACGTTTGCCATAAGTGCTCTCCGGGTTCTGGGAGACGATCAGGATTTTGGTATCGGGATAAAAGCTCTGAATCCAGTGCATAAGCACCACAGAATCCGTCGCCGGCATTTGAATATCCAGCAATATCAGTTCAAACGGCTGCTCCTTCATCTTCGCCATCACGCTCTTCGCGTTCCAGGCTTCACTAATGTTTGCCCTGAAATCCATCTGGTTAAGCACCATGCGGAGCCCGGAGCGTATCAGAGAATGATCATCGGCGATAAGAATGTTTTTCATATTGTTGGTAAATACGCAGGAAGCAGTCAACTAGGGGCAAAATACCATTTTTATTGCGGCAATGAAAAACTGACCTTGCTGCCTTGGTTTGCCTGCGTGGCATATTGCTTTCGTAACGGGACTTTTTTTACCTTTTGTCAGACTAGCCTTCGCTTTATTAACCCCTCATTCCCGATGCGAGTACGTAAACTGGTTAACAGTTTGCAAAACATCCTTTATCTGGCCTTGCTGCTCGCGCCGGCAGGCGTTCATGTCCAGGCGGCACAGGCAGCAGTGACCATAACTCCGCGTACGAGGGTAATTATTGATGACGAGCTGAGTGGGGATCCCGACTGTCTTTTTCAGTTGGCCCATGCATTGCCTAATTTTTTCGGTAAATGCGGATACTGGGCAATTGTGGGCTAGCTTTGAGTTTTGATTCATCAATATGGATTGCCCGATATCTGCCAAAGCCGGAAATGTCAAACTCAGCAGAGCCTACATCGCGATCATCCGCAATTTCCCGACTTTAATAGCTGGCAGCACAGGCACTGCGGTAGCTATTTGCCTCGCGCTGTGTACATTATTGCCAATAGCTGCGAGCGGACAACAGTGGCTGGACAAGCCCGTTTTGGTCGATGTCAGAAATGTTCCGGTCAAGGATGTGCTGTCTGCCATTGCGCAGCAGGGCGGTTTTCAATTTTCTTATAGTGCCGATCTCATCCCTGGCGACAGCATTGTGAGTATCTCGGCACACCGGCAACCGGCGCGGAAAGTGCTGCATTCGGTGTTGGGAGGCAGGTTTCAGTTTAAGGAAGCTGGCCGGTTCGTGATCATTCAGCGGATGCGGGAAGAACGGTACGGCTATGTTACGGGGCGCGTACTGGATAGTGAGAGTCAACTGCCAGTCGACTATGCCAGTATTTACTCCGAAAAACATCTGGAAGCGGCATTGTCCGACGAGGTCGGGAAATTTCGGCTGCGTATCAATAAGTCCTCCTTGCCCGTTGCTTTGACGATTAGTAAGTTGGGTTACGCGGATACGGTGCTGTATGTATCCGACATCGCTGTCGTGCCCGACGTTTACATTCACCCGAAAGCGATTGAGCTGGATACATTTGTGGTACGCAAGTCGGACGAATCGCGCTTTTGGCTGGCGAGGCTTTTCGTATCGTCGCGCTTGCGGGCGCACAGCCGGAATATCACCCGGTTTTTTGCCACTGCGCCGTTTCAGGTCGCGCTTACACCCGGGTTGAGCACGCACGGAAAACTGGCGTCGAAAGTAAGCAATAAGGTGTCTGTGAACATTTATGGTGGTTATAACGGCGGCCTGGATGGTGTCGAGATCGGCGGACTATTCAACATCTCGAAGGGCAATGCACGGTATTTGCAGGTATCGACGACATTCAATCTGGTGACGGGCAATTTCACAGGAGCTCAGCTGACCGGTCTTATCAATCAGGTTTCGGGGGAGGTGAGGGGCGTGCAGGCGAGCGTTTTGAATAACACGGCCTGGAAAACAATTAACGGCGTACAGCTGACTGCGATGATCAATGTGAGCCTGGGCGGGTTGCGGGGCGTACAGCTTGGCGGCTTCAATTATGCGCGGCGATTGCAAGGTGTACAAATAGGGCTGGTCAATGTCGCCGACACCTCATCAGGGTTTAGTTTCGGGTTGATCAACTTTGTCAGAAAAGGCCGCGGCTCTATTTCGCTGGCGGCGTCTGAGATCGCGCCCGTGTCGGTAGAATGGCGATCGGGAAACCGGCACTTGTACAATTTTCTGAGCTTCGGTATCGGGTCTGCTGCATTCGGAAGGCGGCCCATAGCAGGTTTCGGATACGGGCACGATTTCCGGTTTAACCACGTGTTGAAATTGGAATCCGAGCTGTCGGCGAACAAGGTGTTTACTTCCGATAAAAATAATGCATTCTTTATCCCCAGGTTCCGGAGCAGTCTTGTTGCGCGTTTTGGAAAACATTTCTCCCTCTTTTTGGGCCCGGCCGTTTCATGGGTAAGTCGTGCGAAACTCTCGGGCAAAGAGGCTGGGCTCAGTCCGGGATTTGTACAGTTCAATGCCGGAGGTAACCGGCTTGGCTGGATGGGTGGGAATGTGGGCATTCGCTGGCATTACAGAGACCAGGATAAGTAATAATCCCAAAGACCCGTTTCGCGTTTGCGGACGGGTCTTTGGGAATTGTAGCGTCAGTTTACGGGATATTAATCAATCCACCCCGGGTTTTGAACGAGATTGGGATTCATTTGAATCTCACCCGTAGGGATAGGCCACGTCATGAGGAAGTCTCCTTTGTAGGAATAATCGCTCACATTGGCACCCCAGATCTGTTTTTTGCCGCTTCCGGTGTAGAACACTTTCTCGCCCCACGTTTTCCAGCGCAGTTCGTCGAAGTAGTTAATGCCTTCGCCCGGCAATTCGATCCTCCGTTCGTTGCGGATTCTTTGCCGCAGATCTTCCTGGCCTTTTACCGCCGTAGCCGCATTCGAGTTCAGCAATGCGACCCCGGCTCTTTTTCGTACTTCGTTTACTTTCTCGATTGCCTCGGCAGTTGCCCCGGCTTCGTTCAATGCTTCCGCCCACATCAGCAGTACATCACCGTAACGCAGGATCGGGAAATCGGTAGGGCCGTAGTTGCGATCGATTAGTCCCGAAACACCTTCAATCACGAACTTCCGGTAGAAATAGTAAAAATTGATCTGGGTATCGCTCTGGATATCACCACCCGTAGCGGCCTGTCCCCGGAACGGCCACCGCATCGTTTGCAAGCTCTCGACATCCGTAAAGTTGAAAGCGCCGCGGAAGGTGGAATAAGGGGTAACCACATTGGCCTGCAAGCGAGGGTCCCTGTTTTCATAGGCTTTTTTGACCCTTTCTTCATTACCCTGCGGCAGGTACAAACTCATTTTGGCACCGCGAGCGCTGGCAGCCGCACGTTCCTCCGCGGTGATATTGTTTCTCAGGAAAAATACCTCCCGCTCAGCCACGGTCAATGCCGAAAAACCCGGTATAATATCGTCCCACTTGAATGGGGTCCCATCGATATTCTCGTGGAGGTCCACCAGGTTCGGCGACGGCATATAGTAGTTCCACCCGCGACGAAATGCCGAAGGCCAGCCGATAAACAGTTGAAAATTGTTTCCATACCCTTGCTCACCGCGGTGCTGGATAGCGAAAATCATTTCGGAACATTGCTCGTTGGCTTCGGTAAACAATGCTTTGTAGTCGCCGAACAATGCGTGCCCGGCATCCTTCACCTTCTGAAAATCGGCGGATGCTTTGTCCCATTGTTTCAGGTACATGTACACCTTTCCGCGTAATGCGTAGGCGGCCGCCTTGGTAGCGTGACCATAGTCGGCATTGCCGCTGGCGTAGCGATCGGGCAGGTTCGGTTCATTGATGCAATCGTTGAGATCGGCAAGTACCTGGTTCCAGACTTCGGCTTCGGTAGCCCGCGGCTTGGTCGCTTCGGTGGGCGTAAAAGGTTCGAGGTAAATCGGCACACCTTTGTACAGTTGATTAAGCCGGAAATAGAAATAGGCACGCAAAAACTTGCATTCGGCCAGGTAGCGCGCTTTCTTTTGCTCGGTAGAAGGTGATTTTGCAGGAATATTCAAAAGGGCGTCGTTGGCCCGCTGGATGCCTTCATACATATGCTGCCACACTTTGGAAAACATCGCGTCGCCCGCGGTGATCGTGCCCCGCAGCAGCGGCTCGTCCCAGCGGCCCTGTCCGGTATACCCGAAGCGATCCGTTTGATAAAGCTCATGCACGGTGGTAAGTCCGCTGTGGCCCATTTCAAGTCTGAAAGTATTGTAAATGCCGGCTATCCCGAGGTCGGTCAGGTTATCGGTCGTCCACATGGTGGCGTCGGAAACGGAGGAGTAGGGGGCCGTATCGAGCAAATTATCCTGGCAGCCGCCCAGGCTCAGGGCAATGATTATAGCAAAGAATTTTTT
>DATMSL010000034.1:0-19762 GCA_035565435.1 Dyadobacter sp.
TGATGCTGCTCGTTGGGTGTAGCGGGCCAAAAGAAGAAGACAGTTTAGAAGTTAGTCTGATGAAGGTCCAAGCGCCACCCCAGGATCAAAACAAAACGGTGGGAGCGGTTGAAGCAATGCCTGTGAGGGAGGGCGGGGAGATTTCGGGAGCGGCAAGCGGAACTGTAACCGAGAAGAAATTCATCAAGACTGGCCGCATCGAATTTGAAACAGAGGATGCAGATGCCACGCGTAAGGCGATTATGGCATCAGTGAGGGCAAATAAGGCCTACGTGAGCCGGGATGAAGAAGAGCGCAGGGGCGACGCGGTCAGTTACACGATGGTAGTGCATGTGCCGGCGGCCCGTTTCGAAACATTTCTGGCTTCGGCGACGAAAGGGGTTACTGATTTCCGGGAAAAATCCATTTCAAATGAGGATGTAACGGCTCAATATGTGGATACGGAATCGAGGCTCAGAACAAAAAAGGATATCGAAAATCGTTACCGTGCATTGCTCGTTAAAGCCAATACAGTGAAGGAAATTCTGGAAATCGAAAGAGAGCTCGGCGAAATCCGTACGGACATTGAGGCTACGGAAGCGCAATTCCGGCAGCTGAAAGGCGATATCAAATACTCCACGCTGCATATTGTTTTCTACAAACCGATAGACACATCGAACCCCTTTCTCACGGAGCTGGCCGACGCATTCAAGAGCGGTGTAGGGAACCTCCGCGCATTCGCGATAACACTGGTGGCGGTTTGGCCGTTTGCCCTGTTGATTGTCGGTGCGGTTGCAATGTTTGAATGGCTGAAAAGGAGGAGAAAAAGGATGCGGGAGCGGGAGTCGGCGGAGCTGTCTTAAAAAATAACCAGGATGCAACGTTTTAGGGAGCAAGTTTGTCTTCCGGCAACAAAACTTGCTCCCTGACTATGGCACGATTCCTACACACCGCATTGCTGCTTTGGTTTGTCCTTTCCGCCGGTTGTAAGAACCGCGATGAATTGAATGTGATGGATGACGAGGGCCTGAGCCTCTACTGGCATCATGCCGCCGATACCGAGAAGGGACGCTACTTGTTTCTGAGCTTCATGACTACCAAACCTTCGCGCGACAAGGCTGACTACAAGTTTGAATATCAAATACAGGGTCGTGTGATAGATGTCCGGTTGGTCGAAAAGATCAGCAAGGGGAAGTGCCAGGTTTTTCCCGGACCTGATGGCGATCAATGTCAATCCTGGGGAGATATATTTATTCCCGAAACTGCCCTTTCAGAAGGGTCGTATGAATTCAGGCTTCGAACCGGCAAGACGCTCGTAACATCCGATCTGATAGTCGGCAAGAACCAATATGAATTGAAAGTCCCTGTCAATTCATATTTCGCGACCGGGATACCACTTGTTTATGCAATCCCTAAAAACATTGTTTTTGGCTCAATTGGGTATTATGGAAAGGAAAATGAGGTGTTTGCGAAAGCATTGATCGACGAATTGTCCAATGCAGGACTGAAACCGGGCACGATTCCCAGCCACCCTTATCGATACCTCATGGAGGATCGCCAGACACATTTGGCGAAGTCGTTTTGGGAACCCGACCAATATTCAATTAACCTGCTTTTCAGCTGGGATGGTGATTTCGCAAAGGTCGCCGAGATTTGTAAAAAGCATTTTGAACAGTCCAAAAAGCAACTCGGTATCGGCCTGTGGAACAGCAATTTCATGGAGCAGATTATTGGAGAGCAGTATGGCACGTTCAGCGTGCATCTCCGCTAAAAATTCCCCGCGAACTGCTTGCCCGTATTCAGATCTTTCAATCGCACAGATCGTATCGTCCCGACACCCGCAAACATGATATCCAGCCCGTAAATGTGCCGCAACGGTTTTTTGTAGGCGTTTTTGTAAACTTCCTTGCCGTTGATCAGTAATGTTGCCCGGCGGTTCACCACCGTCATGGAGACGGTACCGCCGGTGGTGAGGTCAGCACCGAGGAAGTTGGGGCCTTCGGTGCGGCCGTCTTTGTGCAGTTCCGAAAATTGCAGTTTGCTCCAATGCGCACATCCCGGCTTCATAACATCCACCATGTGATTGGACGAATCGCCGAACACCGTCACGCGCACCTGTGAGCAGCGCACACCCGGTCGCGGGGGAGAGGCTTTGACGTCGATCAGGAGTTCGAAGTTGTCGCCGTCGATGCCTGTGCGACGGGTATTGATGAAATTGACAAAGAACGTCCGGTTGGTGTCAACACCGGCCCGGGCTATTTGCGTTGCGCTGATACTGTTATAACCATCGGCGAAAAGGCTCGGCGCTTCGATCGGGTACACGCGTGTGGTATCATACATCATACTCGCGGTGGCGGTCCAGCCATTGGTGTGCAGGAAAACGGCCACGGTGTCCAGCGGCACACCAGCCTGTTTCAAGATGGCCAGATAGTGTCCGGGCACCTCATAATAGTTTGAATAGACGCTGTCTTTGCCATTCAAGCGTACTTTTTCACCGTCACCGAATTCGATGGTATAATCTTCGGTGAGCTCGCCCACGTTCCTGAAATTCCGCACTACAAAAACGGCTGAATGCGGATTGTCCCCTTCCGGGTTTTTACAAAGCAGGGTTACTTCGGGCTTATCGTTTTGCCATAGCAGAAATCCCCTCCAGGCAACTACGGCGATAATGATCAATGCCGAACCGGCCATGACAAGCTTCCTTACGGGCGATTTCCGGGTTGTTGGCTGTCGCGATGGCACTTGTGCCGGGCGAGTGATCACAGCTTGAGTATCGGACGTTTGGGGGTGGGGCGCTGCCTGCTGCATTTGCGCGAGGGTAAACTTGTCCCAATCGGCGAAGCCCACATATTGCGCCAGTGCGTCGCGCGTGGCTTTCTGCGGGTAGTACCGGGCATCCGTTTTTATTTTCCCGAAAATCCTTTTCAGGGTATTCGGGCTGATTTGCACATGCGTTTTTTTATAAAGGATGCTGCAAAGCCTGATGAAATCGCTGTTCGTCCATTCCGAACTGTCGGGCTTGCCGTAGGTATCCGCCACGCGTTGACAACAGTGATCGAGGAGGTCTAAAGCGCTCGCCTTGTCTTGTCCATTCTCCATAATACTCATACAATAAACTTCTGTATGTCAGCTTTTTAGGTTGTCCATAATTTTGGATAGCGAACTGGCTAAGCGCATTTGAAAATCTTCGTATTGTCCAATTTTATATTTGCTCACTCAAATTTTTGATCTGTGCAATCCCAGGGCCCGGGACAGCTTGAAACCCTAAATATTGGAAAAAAATATGCGACAAAAAATTCTACTTGGCTGCGCCTTGTTGCTTGCCTCGATGGGACCGCTGCTGGCGCAAGTGCGGCAGCTTACGGGCAAAGTAACGGACGAAGGCGCAAAAGACCTGCCTGGCGTGAGCATCGTGATCAAAGGCACCCAGCGCGGAACAGTTACGGATACCAATGGTGACTATACGCTTGCATTGCCCGATGGCGAGGCTGTCACCCTCACTTTCTCCTTTGTCGGCTACCAAAGCCAGGACGTTATGCCCGGCGCTCAGACGAAGTTAAACGTGACCCTCAAACAAAGTGATAATGCATTGTCGGAAGTAGTGGTGGTAGGCTACGGCACCCAGAAGAAAAAAGACCTTACCGGAGCCATTTCGTCGATCGGCGCACGTGATGTGGGCGGAAGGCAGACTTTACAGGTGTCGGACGCGTTGCAAGGCAGTGTAGCGGGCGTTTCGGTTACCCGCAGCAGCGGCGCGCCCGGCTCGGGGTCGAGCATTCTTATCCGCGGTATCACCACCATCGGTACCAACAGTCCGCTTGTGATCGTCGATGGCGTGCCTGTGGCGAGCATTGACAATGTGAACCCGGGCGACGTCGAGAACATTACGGTGCTGAAAGACGCGGCGTCGGCGGCGATCTACGGCTCGCGTGGGGCAGCCGGCGTGATTCTGGTCACGACCAAGCGGGCCAAAAGCGGGCAGGGGAGCCTTGAATATACCTACGAATATGGCGTGCAGCGCGCCACGGCCACGCCCGAGTATGCAGGGGTGCAGGACTATATGCGGTATTTCAACGAGCAGGCCGTGAATGATGGCGCCTCCGCCGGGCCGTTTGCCGACGCCTACATTGCATCCTACCTCGACAGCAACCGCGTGAACCCCGACCGCTTTCCGAATACCGATTGGCAAAAGGCTATCCTCACGCGCAAGAGCGCGCCACGCCAGCGCCATGACCTCGTTTTTACCATGGGTACCGGGAAAATCAAAACAAAAGCGTCGCTGGGATACGCAAGCTCGGGTGCGTTCTATGATAACCGTTCGTACGACCGGTACCTGTTCCGGGTAAATAACGATATGCAAGTGAACGACAAGATCAGCGTGAATCTGGATGTTTTCTACAAAAGGACCACCAACAAGGGCAATGGTAACGAGCTTCCCAGCAGCACTTACAACCCGATTTACGAAGCGCGCATTATGCCACCCATTTACGACGACGTGTATCAAAACGGCAAGCTCGCTGTGGGTAAGGACGGCCGCAATCCGCTCGCGCAGCTCCGCGAGGGTGGGTTCACGAGGCAATTGTATAACCAGTTGGGCGGCAGGATGCAGTTCAACTACAAGCCGGTGAATGGCCTCACCCTGACTGCCTTGGTAGCGCCCGTTTTCGATTTTGATAAAACTAAATACTTCTCTAAACAGATCCGCTTCACCAATCCGGATGGCACCGTGGGCACAGTGGTGAACCAGGCGCGGACGGTACTGAACGAAGGCCGGTCCGAAGGTGTGACGGTCAACGGGCAGGTCCTCGCGAATTATGCGCGGGAGTTTAACAATGCCCATTCGATTGATATTCTGGCGGGTTTCGAGGAAAACTACCGCTCGCTCGAATCGCTCGGCGCGTCACGCAGCGGGTTTGCATTGACGGGCTTTCCTTACCTCAACTCGGGCTCGACAGAACTGCGCGATAACAACGGCAGCGCGAACGAATCGGGCCTGCATTCGTTCTTTGGCCGGTTGCAGTACAATTTCAAAAGCAAATACTTCATCCAGGGAAACCTCCGTTCGGACCTCTCATCGCGGTTTGCGGCCCAATACCGGAAAGCCGTTTATCCTTCGGTTTCGGCTGGCTGGACGGTTTCGGAGGAGCAGTTTCTCAAAAGCACGCGTTGGCTGTCGTTCCTGAAACTCCGCGGCTCCTGGGGCGAGGCGGGTAACGAGCGGCTGCTCGATAAGGATGGTAACCCGGCCTATTATCCTTACATGGCCACGATCGACTTTTCTACGGCATTGTTTTACCAAAACGGCGGAGTAGTGCCGCTCACAGGCGGTGCACAGCAGGTGTATGCAGTTGAAAATATCAGCTGGGAAACCAGCCGGACAGCGGACATCGGTCTGGATGCCTCGTTCCTGAACGACCGCCTCACATTGGCAGCCGACTATTACAAAAAGACTACCACCAATATCCTCTTGCCGCTCGATATCCCGCTTTACATGGGTTATGATAAACCCAACCAGAATGCCGGAACGCTGAACGTGCGTGGCTGGGAGCTCGAACTGGGATGGCGCGACCGCATTAACAAGCTCAATTACTCGGTTTCGGCGAACCTGTCGGATGCGAAATCGACGGTGGGTGATTTGAAAGGTACCGAATTCCGCGGCGACCAGATCGTCCGCAATGGCAGCCAGTACAACGAATGGTTTGGGTATATTTCAAACGGGTTATTCCAAACGGTGGACGAAATCAAAGGAGCGCCGGTGCTGAATGTGACGACCAAACCGGGGGATGTGCGGTATGTGGATGTGAACCAGGACGGCAAGATCACAACCGACGATAAAGTGCTGCTCGGGGGCGCATTGCCGCGTTACCTGTATGGCGGCAACCTGCGGGCTGATTACGAGGGTTTTGACGTGGGTATTACGTTTCAGGGCGTTGCCAAAAAGCTATCGCGGCTGAGTTCAGAGGTTACCCAACCATTCGCGGAGGCGTTTGGCAATATGCCGGCCGAAATGGCGGGCAAGTTTTGGAGCAACAACAATACGCCCGATCAGAACCTCAAAGCGACCTACCCGAGGCTTTCCAGGACGTCCAATGCCGCCAACTATGCGCTTTCGGACTACTGGCTGCTGAGCGGTGCCTATTTCCGCCTGAAAAACATCACAATGGGCTACACCCTGAAACAGGACGTGCTGAAAAAGACCGGCGTGCAATCGCTGCGGCTCTACCTTTCGGCCAACGACGTATTTTCGCTCAGCAAGTTTCCCAAATACCTCGATCCGGAATCGGGCAGCTATTCGTACCCGATCGTCGCCACGTTCATGGCGGGCGCCACCATCCGGTTTTAGTAACCCTATTTGATTGATAAACATGAAAAAGACCCTATTTCTGATGCTCCTCGCCGGGGCGACGAGTTGCCATACCCTGGACCTTAATCCGCTTTCGGAAGCTTCCACGGGCACATTCTATTCAAATCAGACCGAGCTGGAACTTGCTGTTAACGACTTGTACCGCCTCGTATTCTGGGGCAATGATAATGAACTGTTCAGCGACAATGAATGGCACCGCGGGCAACTGACCAATGCCGTGATCGGCGGCACAATGAACGCTGATGACGCAGGCGTGCAGACGTTCTGGCTGAATTCCTACAAAGCCATTGCCCGCGTCAATTCGTTTATTGCCAGCAAAGAGCGCGCTGTTGCGAACACACCGGCCGCCGTAATGCAGCGTCTGGAAGCGGAAATGCGTGTGATACGTGCCTACCAATATTCGCGGCTGGTTACCCATTTCGGCGACGTGCCGCTGCTGACAGAGCCGGTTGCGTTGGAAGATTCCTACGGCATTGCGCGCAAGAACCAGGCGGAAATCCTGCAATTCGTCTTCGACGAGCTTGATTTTGCCATCGCTAACTTGCCGGTATCCTACGGAGCATCCGAAACAAAAAGGCTGACGAAAGGCGCGGCGCTGGCGATCAAGGCACGTACGGCTTTGTATACAGGCAAATGGCAGCTTGCCCGCGACGCTTCGAAAGCGGTGATGGACCTGGGCGTTTATGCATTGCACGGTAGCTATTCACAGCTCTTTTTAAAGGCAGGGGAGACCAGTAAGGAAATGATTATCAGCGTCCCGCGTGATGAAAAACAGCAGGTTTTCAATGGTGCGGGGTACGTGCAGGACAATATCTCGCGTAATGCGGGCGGGTACGGCGCGCAGCTGCCCACGCGCGACATGATGGACGCCTACGAATGCACGGACGGGAAGCCGATCGACGAATCGGCATTGTACGACCCTAAGGCCCCTTTCACGAACCGTGACCCGCGGCTGACAGCGACGATTGTGGAGTTCAACACCCAATGGCTTGGCTATAATTACATGCCGCATCCGGATTCCCTAACAGTGTTCAGTTCGAAAGAGAACCGCAGGGTGACCAACAAAGATACCCGCGCCGTGGCCGCATTTGCGAGCTTCACGGGCCTGCTTTGGAAAAAAGGCATCGACCAGACCTGGCCGGACCGGCTTGTAGAAGACAACGATGCCATCGTGATCCGTTATGCCGAAATGCTCCTCACGTACGCAGAGGCCAAAATCGAGCTTGGGGAGATCGATGAAAGTGTTTTGAACGCTGTTAACCTGATTAGGGCGAGGGCTTACGGTGTAGGAGTGGAACAAACCACGGCTTATCCCGCGATTACCACTACCAATGCCGCCGCGTTGCGTAAGATACTGCGCCGTGAGCGCCGCGTAGAGTTTCCGCGGGAAGGACTGCGCTATATGGACCTCATCCGCTGGAAGCTGGCCGAAAAGGCATTGTCGACGCCCGTCGTAGGTCTACCCGACCCGGCGGCGCAGAACCGCGCCAAATGGCCTTTCCCCGGCGTTACTCCGCTCGACGACGACGGCCTGGCCGACTATTCGGGCTTCGGTACGGATGTGAAAGTGCTTTCCCAGCGCAGTTTCGACAAATCGCGGCAGTACCTCTGGCCGATCCCGGCCGTAGAGCGGCGTGTGAACCCGAATATCACACAGAATGCCGGATATTAATTCTATATTTTCCAGTTGATTATCAAATCTATGAGTCTTTCGATGAAAAGAAATTGTGTGTGGGCGTTCGTGGCCGGTTCCGTGATGAGTATCGCCCAGCCGGTGATGGCGCAAACGCCGAAGCAGCCGTCATACAGCGGTATTTACCCGCATTTGGCCATGTACAACAATGAGGGGGAATGCGGTACAGGAGCCGTTGTTCCCTGGGCCGGGAAGCTGTGGGCGATTACCTACGGCCCGCACCTGCCGTTCGGCTCGTCGGATAAGCTGTATGAGATCAGCGCCGACCTGAAACAGACCGTACGCCCCGAAAGTATCGGTGGTACACCGGCCAACCGGATGATCCACCGGGAAAGCAACCAGCTTTTTATCGGTCCTTACGCGATCGACAGCAAGGGTGGAGTGCGCACGATTCCTGCCAAAATAATGCCCGGCCGCCATACCGGCAATGCCCGCCATCTGACCGACCCGGCCGAGAAGATCCTTTACGGCACAATGGAGGAAGGTTTTTATGAAGTGGATGTGAAAACGCTGGTGCCGAAAATGCTCTATGAGGACGGTAACATCGACCGTGACAAGGAAACCAGCAAGGCAACCTATCAAACCAAAGGCCTGCTTCCGGGTACGCACGGGAAGGGCTTTTATTCCGGCCAGGGTGTGGCGGTGTATTCCAACAATGGTGAACCGGGGCGGAAGGCCGAAATTCAGTTCGATATCGAATCGGGCTCGTTGTCGGAATGGGATGGGAAAAACTGGAAGGTGGTTCGTCGCAACCAGTTTGTGGAGGTTACGGGGCCAGGAGGCATCGGGGGCAACCAGAACCCCGCCACCGACCCGATATGGGCTACCGGCTGGGACCACAAATCAGTGCTGGTGGGTGTGCGTGACCATGACAAATGGAGTTTCTACCGCCTGCCCAAGGCCAGCCACGCTTATGACGGTGCGCACGGCTGGAATACCGAGTGGCCGCGCATCCGCGACGTGGGTACAACGCAACAGCCCGATTACCTGATGACTATGCACGGGATGTTCTGGAAGTTTCCGGGGCAATTCAATTCGCAAAACAGCGCCGGCATCCGCCCGCGCACGGCTTACCTGAAAGTAATCGGCGATTTCACCCGCTGGAACGAGGGACTCGTCTTTGGTTGCGACGATTCGGCCCAGCGCGAGTTTTTGAACAAACGCAAAGCCAAGGGGGGGATAGAAGGTCCCGGACAATCCAATTCCAATCTTTGGTTTACACCCCTTAACCTGCCCGACCAGCTTGGCCCGAATTCGGCCGAAGGTTCAGTGTGGTTGAATGAGCCAGTGAAAGCAGGGCAAAACTCGGAGCCGTTCCTGTTTGCAGGATGGGCGCATCGCGCAGTGTGGATACGCAACGAGGACGAGCGTGAAACAAGTTTTGTATTTGAGGTAGATAAAAAGGGAGATGGGGAATGGTCGGTGCTGAAAACCGTGAAAGTAGGCCCGAATGTGGCCCTGAACGTGGATTTCAGCAATGCCGAATCGGGAGAATGGGTACGCGTGCGGCCCGACAATGCCACCCGGGCAACGGTTCATTTTACTTACACTTCCGATGACCGTCGTGCAGGTACACCGGACGCAATTTTCAGAGGACTCAGCAATGCCAGTTCCGTGACGAGCCATGGCGGGCTATTGTATGGCCTGGGAGAAAACCGGCGGGTACTGGGGGTGGCTGCGCAGGATTTCGGCGGCGCAAAGCCGGGCGAGGTCGGTTACTACGAGCTCGATCGCAATATGAAGCTTAACCGCCAGGAGGATACGGTAATGCATTCGTTTATCAAAACCAAATTTGCTATTCCTAAACAGGTCGTGACCGTGGACGCATCATCCGTGCTCGTGGTCGACGACAAAGGCCGCCGGTGGCGGTTGCCGTTGGGTAACGAGGCATTCACCAGCCTCACCAACCAGGCTTCCTTGCGCATTTGCCGCGAGGTAGCTACCGAGCGAGATCTCTTCAACTGCCACGGTACATTCTACGAGCTGCCCGCCGAGAATGCCGATGGTTATGCCAAAATCCGCCCTGTTTCTTCGCATAATCTCCGCATTCACGACTATGCATCCTACCGCGGCTTGCTGGTCATGACGGGCGTCGATCCGAAGTCGATGCAGAACAGCGCGCATATCATTGTTTCGGGCGACAAAAAGGCGGCCGTCTGGGCCGGAGCGATCGACGACCTGTGGAAACTCGGCAAACCCACCGGCCACGGCGGCCCCTGGAAAGACACGGAAGTACAGGCCGGCGCGCATTCAGACCCTTATTTGATTGGTTTTTATGACCAAAAGAGCCTGAAACTTTCCCACAATGCGAAGGAAGCCGTGACTTTTACGCTCGAAGCAGACCCGGTAGGTAACGGGCCCTGGATGGCTTACAAAACGTTCACAGTGAAGCCGGGACAGACCCTCTCATTTACATTCCCGCAGAATTTCTCTGCCCGCTGGGTACGGTTCAAAACGGATAAGGCTTGCAAGGCCACAACCTGGTTGGATTATAAGTAAGCCATAATTTCGGGCAAACATTTATATTTCAGGATTGAAACAAACCCGCAATGGACGCCCGGCAAATCCTGAAAGAACATATTACCAAATCCGTCGAACTGACCGATGCGCAGTTCGACGGATTTTACGCTTGCTTCAAACACGAATCGTTTAAAAAAGGACAGATCCTGATCCGGGAAGGCGACGCCGTGACGCGGGAATATTTCGTGCTAAGCGGTTGCCTTAAAACTTATTTCATGAACGACGAGTTGCGAATGACCATCCTGCAATTCGCCATGCCGACCTGGTGGGCGTCGGATTATGACGCGTTGTACAACCGGCACCCGGCCGCTGTGATCGTGGATTGCGTGGCCAATGCGGAAGTTTTGTCCATCTCCGCGGACGATCGCGAGAGAATTTGCCATGAAATCGAAGCGATCGGGCATTTTTTTCGCTGGCGTACCAACCGTGGCTACGCGGCGTCGCAAAGGAGGCTCCTTTCCTTGATGACGAACGACACCAGAAAGCGGTATGAAAACCTCCTGGTACAATACCCAACCCTGTTCCAGCTCGTGCCCAAGCACCTGATCGCCGCTTACCTGGGCGTGTCGCGCGAGACATTGAGCCGGCTTTACCATTCGTCGCGCTGACACAAATTGTGATGTAAGTCACATCAGACCGATCGTTTTCTCTGCTTAATTTGCGCAGCGGGTTTCACTTACTGCCCGCCAACCTGGATTATGTGGAATCAAACCAATGTTTCCCGCGTGCTGGGAATCGACTATCCGATACTGCAAGGCCCGTTCGGGGGCAACCTTTCCTCTGTGAAACTCGTTTCGACGGTCTCCAATCTCGGCGGAATGGGCGGGTATGGCGCTTATATGCTCACACCCGACGAGATCATAACGCTGGATAAGGAGCTGAAACAAGCTACGGACAAACCTTATAACATTAATCTCTGGGTTTCCGACAGTGACTTTCCTGCCGGAGAAGTTTCGGAAGAACAATTTGCAAAAGCCGCCGCGCTCGTAAAGCCGTTTTTTGATGAAGTGGGAGCACCGTTGCCGGCAAAACCCCAGGCTTATCCATCCCGTTTCGAGAACCAGGTCGATGCATTGCTGACTGCCAAACCAGCCGTTTTCAGCTTTATTTTCGGCCTGCCTTCCTCAACTATTCTGGAAGATTTTCGCAAAAAAGGTATTAAACTCATCGGCAATGCCACCACGCTCGATGAAGCGGTTGCATTGGACAATGCCGGCGTGGATGTGATTATCGCCTCAGGTTTCGAAGCGGGTGGTCACCGGCCGTCGTTCCTGGAATCTCCCGAGGCATCACTCACGGGCACATTCGTACTTGTGCAGCAGATCCGCGAAAAAGTAAAGACACCGGTGGTGGCAGCCGGTGGCATAGCCGATGCCCGTGGTGTGGCAGCCGCATTCACCCTCGGAGCGGAGGGCGTGCAAATCGGTACTGCGTTCCTTGCCACAGAAGAGTCCGGCGCAAGCGAATACCACCGGAATCTCCTGCATTCGGACGCCGCGCGCTACACCACCCTGACAAAGGTTTCAACAGGCCGTTTGGGCCGCGGTATCCGCAGCCGCTATACCGAATCCATCGCAGGGCGTAACGACGAACTGCTGCCGTTCCCTTTGCAAAACCAGTTCATCGTACCGCTTCGCAAGGCTGCTACCGAAAAGCAGCAATATGACCTGATCATGTTCTGGGGAGGGCAGATCGCGCCGGTACTGAAACATACCAGCGCGAAAAGGCTGTTTGAAACAATTGTCGAAGAAGTGCCCGGGTATTTGAAATGATCATAGTCCCCGACCGCCGCTATTCGCTCCAAGGTGAGTGTAAAATGCAGTCGCAGAAATTCTTACGTTCGAAATTCGGGATCATGTAGGCGCATACATCGGCTTTGATGTTGCCGAATGTAGTCCCTGTTTTGTGCGCGAAGCCTGAGAAAAAGGTGGGTATGATCCTGTTTTTGAAATCATTGCGAGGGAATGCGGCTACGATCGCCTCGCGGTCGGCTACGCTGAGCTGCTCGTAACCTTCGCCCATTACATCGAGGCCCACGCCGGAATACAACAGCGCCACTTCCGGCTCCTTGTACTCAGCCACGCCGATGGTGGTGTGAAGGGCAATAGCGTCCCACACGAGCTGCATCGACTCTTTAGGTAACCCATTGCTTTTCAGGAAATCGCGGGCGGCATTGGCACCATCCACTTCGAATCGCATGTCGGGGCTGCTGTAATGCGGTACGAGCCCCAGGTCGTGGAAAACGGCGCTGATGTAAAGCAATTCAGCATCGTACACCCGTTTTTCCCGGTTGCCGTTCAGTGAGGCGAAGAGGAACACCCGCAATGAATGGTTGTAGATAAACTCGGTACCGTGTTCGAGGAGTAGGTCAGTGGCGTCGTTGGCCAGTTTACTATCGGGTATACGGATGCCCGCGATGGTTTGCAATGTGTTGGTAGACATGATTTTGTGTTTTTTTTGTTTTCACAAAATTAGGTCTGCCCGCGGCGCCGGGGAATGTCAGATTCTGCGGATCACCTGCCAAAATTGACGAAGCGCGCGCGGTAATCCTGCGGCGATATCATGGCATTCTTTTTGAAAAAATGGCTGAACTGCTCAGGCGTGCTGAAATGCAGTTGGTAGGCAATTTCCTTCACCGGCCGCGACGAAAACTGCAGCGATCGCTTCGCCTCGGCTACCAGCTGTCCGTTAATGAGCTCTTTCGCGCCCCTGCCTGCACAGCGCTTGCAAATATCCGAAAGCCGCCTGGCCGATATATTCAGCTCCCTGGCATATTCGGCGACCTCGTGCATTTCGCGGTATTTACGGCTCACGAGCTCGATGAAAGCCCGGTACACCTGTTTTTCGTGATTATCAAAACCCGCTCCGGCCTCCGCATTGATGTTCGCGATTTTGATCATGATGATTTTCAGATAAGCCGCCAGCGCGTCGAGCTTGTTGACGTAATCCTTCTTTTCAAATTCATGGCGTAGTGATTGAAACAGGAAATTGAGTTCCAGAAGAGCGGAGCCATTGAGAGGCAGCCGCTGATTTTCCACAGCATTGTTGAACAAAACAGCCTTACAATTACTGGCGCTGTCCGGCGCTTTTTCCCAGAAACAATCCCCGAAACGCAGTTCATAGCCGGTAACTGTGCTTTTTGGGGGAAAGCGGCAGAGTTGGCCTTTCGATAGCAGGAAAAGCGTCTTTTCAGTCAGTTCGAACCGTACATCGTCAATTTCGATCACACCAGACCCTTCCTGTACGAAAAGAATCCGGTGGTACGAGAGGCGTTCCGGTATTTGTCCGGTTATGTTGGTTTGAATAAAATGGCTGACGCGAAACGAGTCTTTAATATCCTTTTCAAAAATGAGTTCCATACGAATGCCGGATGAGATAAAAAGGAAAGACGAATGCAACGGCCAAAGTTCCGCCCGGCCTCATTTTAACAAGGCTATATCATGCTGATCATCCACATCGAGCATGCACGACAGCGGATCAAGCACAACTGCCGCCGCCGCCCGAGGCACCACAATTTGAATGACCGAGCGGTTTTTTGAAAAATGGTGCCTCAGCAGGTAAACTGGCTTTGGCGGCGCTACGTTCGGCATTATTTGCTGATCGAATATGGCAATATCAATCTCATCGTCAGGTTTCAGCGGCATGGGCTTGCCGGAGGTTTCGTCAGTTTTGCGAACGTTGATTTCTAGTGTAAGTAGCTGTTTATTGCCTGGCAGTGGCTTGTTAGACAATATTTTAATATCATTGTCAAACACAATTACTTGCTTGAAAAGCTCGTCGATCAACCTTGCCTGCGAGGCGTTTGTCCCGCGTTTCAAAAGGTTGACCAGGGTAGCTGGATATGGTTTCTGCAATGGGTAACCATGATGTGTCACCAACTCCCGTAGTGCGCGGTTCAAATGTTTTTCTCCTAAAACTTCTTTGAGACGAAACAGCGCCAATCCGCCTTTCTGATAATGCACAAAAGGCTGGTCTGTGGTTTGCCAAAGCGGCATTTCCTTTTCGGCGATGGCGCTGCGGTAGGCGAAATAGAGCTGAGAATCTTTCACATGGTAAGGTCTCAGGTACATTTTGCCGAAGCGTTTTTCCGTCACCATGGCTTCGGTGTATTTAGCCAGTGACTCGGTCAGCAACGCATAACCCGGTCCTGACGGAGCAGCCACCCGCCCCGCCCACCACTGATGCGCCGTTTCGTGTGCGGTAGTAGCATAGGTGAAGTGGAAGCCGGTAGTATCGCGCAGATTGCTCCTGAAATTGTTCCGTTCCTGGCTGAAAATGAGGCCGGGATAGGCCGTCGCCGAACCGGGGTAATGCGGAATTTCGACGAGCGTGAGCTCGCGGCGCGGGTAGGCGCCAAAATTCGCATTGCCATAATCCAAAGCGTCTTTCATGGCGAGCATCATGGCTGCGACATTCTGCGGGTGCCCGGGATGGTGGTAGATCCGGAAAGTCGTGCCTTTGTATTTTTCGGTTTTCACGGCATAGCGGGCGGCGCTCAATGCAAACATGTAAGGAATCGGTTCTTTGGCTTGGTATTGAAAATAGCTTCGGCCAGCGCGCTCCCAGCTTTTCACCAATGTGCCTGCTGTAACGGCTTGCTGCCCGGCTTCGGTGGAAATAATGTTTTGAAAATGGATGAAATGATACTCGTGGTCGGACGATGGATCGTCTCTACGCACAGACAGGCCATTTTGCCGCCGCTCTTCCGCATCTTCGATTTCGTAGGCCGTTCGGTAACCGAAATGCGGCAGGTATTTTTCCAATTCAATGTAAGCGCCATTGGCGGCAACCGAATGCTCGCTGTTGAAGGTTTTAAATGCCGACCGATTGGCGCGGATCGCGAAACGGATCATCATTTCGGCACCGGGCACGAGTGGGACTTCAAGACGGTACCCATGCTGCCCGAAGACGCCGTCCTTTGATACTCGCCAAGCGTGTTCGGGCAGCAATTCAACCAGTTCCATTTCCGGGTCGATTCCGATATACAGCTTCGTAATGGGCCGCCCTGATTTGTTTTTAACCCGCATAGAACCTTTTACGGAGTAGTAGTGATCAGCTGGAAAGAGGTCGGTTTGCAGGTTAACATCCGTGACTACCGGCTGAGGGAAATTTTCAAGCGGCTTGTATTTTCGTTCATATTGGGCCTGCCATTCCGCATTAGCCGTTCCTGTGCGGTTGTGGGCTGAAAGGCCGGTTTTATTTTGAATATAAATCCCCGTTCCGATAGCGAGCAATGCACAGACCGAGGCAAATATCACGGCTGGCCGGACTGACGTAATTCCCGTGCGTATGCCCCCGCACGCGTACCCCGGCCACATGCGCGTACCCATGCCCGCGAGCGCCAGCGCGACCAGCGTCCAGTAGAGCATGTACCAGTGAAAGGACGAGCCACTGTGGCCGAACCCGTCAAAGTCCGAATAGCGCAGGCGCGGGGCGGTGGCGAAACGTGCGAGGTGGCTTTCGAGGCCGAGTTTCCGGCCGAAGATGAAAATCCCGATAGCGAGGCCGCTTACAAGCATTCCCAGGTATTTGTTAGGAACGAGAGTTTGAATGAATATGATCAGGATGGCGTAAAGGATTAGTGGAAGGCCGGCATAATAATAAAGCGAGAAATAGGTGCCCCATTCAAAATACTCGAATCCTGAAAACCATTGGACAGCCACGCCGACGGCGATATGAACGGTGATCAGCACGAGGATCCAGCCGACCAGCGCGAGAGATTTGGCGATGGCGAATACCGTAACGGAAACCGGCGTGGAGAAGATCAGGGGTTGGATTCCTGTTGTTTTTTCCCTGTGAATCAATTCGGAAGCATAAAACAGGATCAGTAGCAATGCCGGCCGTACGGACACAAGCTGTTCGGCGAGAATACCGCTGGTGGCGTAACTTTGTACACCATATGGCCCGTTGGAGAGGTTTTCGAACAGTTCTACTGCGTTGAAAAACACCCATAATGCAAAGATGAGCGTCGTTACGGCCGGGCTGCCGAACAACGTTTTCGTTTCGAGTCCCAGGACCCGCCAAAAGGTTTTCCAGTGGTAGAGCTGCCCGCTAGTGTCAGAGCGGAGCGGCCGGTAGGCCATAGCGGGTGTCGTTTGGGCGACTGGCGTACGTGCCGCGGCTGTATCGTTTTCTGATAGCGCTCTGAATTTGAAACGGTTATATGATACTGCCAGCATGGCGAAGGAAATTGTGGTCCAGAGTAAGCGGTTGGCGATGAAACTTGGGGTGAGTGGAAACAGCTCCTGGTTCCGCCGCCAAACCGGCCAGTTCATTGTTTCTCCAAAAAACGCCGTAAAGCCGAAAGGATCTATCAGTACCGATAGCCAGCCGGGGCCGTCCGGAGCCGGTATGGAGCCAGCCATCACCGGCGAATTGCCCAGAATGGAAGCCGTGAAATAGACGATAAACATCAAAACTCCGGCTGTGTATACCCACCGGGCATTACGCGTAAGCAGGGCGGTTGCAAACACGATGCTGCTGCAAAATACCACGCCCGGCAGACCGAACAGCAGCAAGGGGGCGAGGTAGTAGGAAAAATGGAAAGGTCCCAACTGCTCGCGAGGAGCGATGAAGGTTACCATTGTCGCCCCCAGCGCCGCGAGGCACATAACCAGGAATACGGCGGTGAACAACCCAAGCAGGCGGACAACGAAATAGGGCATGCGACCGATGCTCGTCGTGAAAATAAGCGGCTCCATGCGGTGTTGAGCATCACGCAGCGCCACAGCCGCGCCGGCAAGCGTGCTCACGAAGATCGTGAACAGCGAAAGCAGACAAATGATGAAATTGATCACGTGCGGGGCATTCCGGTGTATTTCGTCCCCTCCATAGTTGCCGAAAGGCATCAGTAAGCCAAGTATCAGGAATAGCAATGCGGCAATGCGAAAGCTGATCTGCCGGAAATGGTAACCCATTTCGAAGCGAAGCATGGGGGTTAGCATGGCTGCACCTCCTTCCGGCCCATACCCGGGAGCGTGGCAAAATACACCTCTTCGAGCCCTGGATCGAATGCCTCGAAAGCGGTACCCGGGCGTATATCCGCGAGCACTTGTACCTGAATGCGCCCGGCGACTCTGCGCGTAGAAATCACGTCCGTGGTGGCTTGCATTTCGGCGAGCTCTTCGGCTGTGACGGTTTTGCGCCAGAGCCGGCCTTTCAGCGAATGCGTCAGGACTTCGGGTTTGCCTTCGAGTACCACGCGGCCGGAGGCCAGTATGGCCATTTGAGGGCAAAGATCGTGTACGTCGGCTACAATGTGTGTCGAGAGAATCACCACGATATGCTCCCCGATTTCACTCAGCAGGTCGTGGAACCGGTTGCGTTCCGAGGGATCGAGGCCTGCCGTTGGCTCATCGACGATCACCAACTGCGGGTTGCCCAGTAATGCCTGTGCAATACCGAAACGCTGGCGCATTCCGCCGGAGAATGTACTCACAGCCCGCCTGCGGTGCTGGTAGAGGTTTGTGCGCTGCAACAGCGCCGCCACTTGCTCCTGGCGCTCCGGTTTGTGAATCAGGCCCTTCAATACAGCCAGGTGGTCAAGGAGGCTTTCGGCAGAAACACCCGGATATACACCGAAATCCTGCGGCAGGTAACCAAGCCTGCTTCTTAGCCAACCGGTTTCACGGACGATATCCTGCCCGTCGAAGGTGATTAGCCCGCTGTCGGGCTGGGTAAGCGTAGCGAGGATGCGCATAAAGGTCGACTTCCCGGCACCATTAGGGCCGAGTAACCCGAACATCCCGTTCGGTATTTCGAGTGACACCTGATCGAGGGCGCGTATGCCGTTGGGATAGGTCTTAGAAATTCCCTGGATTTTTAATCTTTGCATAACATGGCTTTGAAGTTCTTGCTTCAAAGATGTAGTGGGGTTGGCCTGGTATTCAAAGAAGAATGAGCAAGGTAAATACGGCGGTGACGAAGGCGTTCGTGGGCCTGTTTTTGCGCCTTTTTTACCAATATCACTAAAATCGCGACGGTCGTCATTAATTTTTGAGGGCCGTCGCGATTTGCGGTTTATTTGCGGGATGGTGGTAATGCAAAATGTAATAGACGCATTGGCCCGTCGGAAAGATACGTGGCTTTACGCAGGGCTATTCTGTTGGGTTTCGATCGGGTTCACGATCGGGCGTGACGATTATTGGGTGGCGTATTTTCAATCGCTGCTGGCTTCGCTGGTGCTATGGTCGCCTGTGCTCGCGGTCACGTGGGTACGCGAGGGGAGTGGGGAGGGCCGTTTTGCGGGGCGAAATCGGCGGGTCTGGCTGGGGTGTTTTGTGGGCTATTTGCCTGTGTTGCTGGTGGTTTCCGGGGCACAGCTTAGTCCCGGGCAGCTGGTATGGCCGGTGCTGTTTACCGGCGGGCTTTGCATTGCGGCGCTGGAATGCGTGCTTGTGGTAGAAAGCCAGTACATCGGCCGGCTACGTGAAGTGCAATGGGTGCGCAGGCTAAGCCTGGAAAAGGCGGTGATGATCAGCATCACGGGGCTTGCATTGCTGCTGGGTGCGATGGCGGTGTCGAGTCTTGACAATCCGCTGTACCACTCCGGAAAGCAGCTGCTCATCGGTTTTGAGATAAACTTCCTGAAAATAGCGGCCCATTTCCCTACATTTATCAGCTATTCCCTGCAACTGTTGGTGATGTACCTCGCGGGGTATTTTTTCTTTTATGTCAACAGCCGCTGGCTAGTTCCCGTGATCCTGAAAGAACGGGGCATTTTGGACTATATCCTTTGTTCGGCTGCGTTGATCGGCGTGTTTTACCCGCTGTGGGGGCAGTTACTGGCCAGTTTACCTTTCAGTAAAGTGCTGGGCGGCGTGTTTTCCGCCAATCCTTTTGTGACTGAAAATGCGTTCGGTGCGATGCTGATACTGGTTGTCAGCCTGCCGGTGTTACTGGCGATCCAGTGGGCGAGGCAGAATAGCCTCATTACAGCCCTGCAACACGAGAAATCCGTGGCCGAGCTTGATCTGTTGAAGCAGCAGTTGAACCCGCATTTTTTCTTTAACACACTCAATAATCTTTATGCATTGAGCTTGCAACGCTCCGAGCAGACGCCGGAAAGCATTTTACAGCTTTCGGAGCTGATGCGCTATGTGATTTATAAAGCCAGGGAACCGTTTGTGCGTGTGGAGGAGGAGGTTAAATACCTGAACGATTATATTCAGTTGCAAAAAATCCGGTTAAAAAGAAGCCTGGACCTC
>DATMSL010000035.1:0-11776 GCA_035565435.1 Dyadobacter sp.
ATGGCGATGTCATCCAAACCTTTGGCCCCAAATACGCCCCCGAAGCAGATTCGCCAGTGGCGCATCTTGAATTTGCCCTTAAGTACGACGATCTCAGCCTGGATTTTTACCGTGCTGTATTCGAGAAAATTGACACCAGTCAGTTAGTGGCCTTCATCCATTCAAGGCCGTCAGGGAAATACACCCGAAAGATTGGGTTTCTATATGAATGGCTGACAAAAAGGGAAATAGAGCTATCCTTGCCGGTTTCGGGGAATTATGTTGACCTTCTCGAAGAGAAAAAATATATAACAGGGAAGGTTATAAAAAATGCAAGATGGCGGATCAATGACAATTTGTTGGGTGATCAGAATTTTTGCCCGATAATCAGGAAAACAGTAGCGTTGCAACAAGCGCTGAACCTGGACCTGACAGCTGAAATCGAACGACTGAAAACAGAGTATTCTGCCCAAATATTTCACCGTGCGGCGCAATACCTATACCGAAAGGAGACAAAATCTTCCTACGAAATAGAGCGGGAAAGCCCGCCAATTGACAGAATGGACCGCTTTATCGCTCTCCTAAGTAAGGCAGGAACGGTCCCGGCAGATCAAACTCTCAGTGAAGCGTATTTGACAGTTTTGCAAAATGCGATAGTGGATGAGCGCTTTGCAGTCCGAAAGTACAGGGATTTTCAGAACTACATAGGGCAGACCACTTTACAGTACGGCGAGATCTACCATTATATCTGCCCGCCACCTGATCTGGTAAGCTCGATGATGTCAGGTCTGAGGGAAACCGAAAGGAAATCGGAAGGAAACCATGCGATTCTCAGGGCAGCGATGGTCGCTTTTGGGTTTGTATTTATTCATCCATTCGAAGATGGAAACGGCAGGCTTCACCGCTTTCTGATTCATGATATACTGGCAAGGGACGGTGTTGTCCAAAAAGGATTGATCATACCGGTATCTGCGCGGATGATCCATCGGATACAAGACTACGATGCGGCGCTCGAGACTTATTCGAGACCTTTAATGAGGCGGGTGCGCTACCAGTCCTCCTCAGACGGACAAGTCAGTATCACCAATACATCGGAGGTAGAAGCATACTTCCGGTATCCGGATCTAACTTATCAATGCATCTATTTGTCAAAGGTGATTAGCGAAGCAATTTCTTTGGATATGTCTGATGAGCTCAGCTTCCTTCAGAAATATGATGAGTTAAAAGCAACGATCCAAAACAGGATCGATATGACCGACAGGGACCTGGATCAACTTATTATTTTTTTGCATCAGAACAAGGGAGTGTTTCCCAACCGGCGAAAAAGCAGCTTCCCAAAACTGTATGAGGAAGAATTCTCCCTGATCGAAAAGATCTACAAAGAGATTTTTTTGCAACAAGCTAGTTAAGGCAGACGTGCAGGCATTTCAATGGTACATGACCTTCGTCAATCCGATTTGGAGTTTTTTCATACTTGTAAAGTTTGAAGGTGGAAAAATAAGCGAGGTTGCCTACTCGGTTTTCAGGTTTTCGGCTATTCCTGGCGCATGCGGGGCAAGCTCCCGCCTGTGCCGGACGCGGCTTGATGGTGTTGTCGGTCAGGGCCCTGCTTTCCGTCGAGGTAGGCGCCTAGCGCCGGGAGGGTCAGAAACAGCAGGTTGAAAGCGAAATGGCTTTCAAAGCTCATCGAGCTGATCACGCCCCCACAGCTGCAAGGACACCGGTCAAAGAAACCGGTCAATACCAGCCCGATATAAGTCGTAAAACCAAGTATCAGCAGGGTTGAAAGGTAGAATCCGCTCAGCCGCGTGCCGGGTGCGAGCAAAAGCAGTACAACCACGATTTTTAGCGGAGGACTGGAACAGTTATTACCTTCTTAGACATTAGTTGATTTGCGCATGAGCAAGTTAGTAAAACCAAATATTTCTACACTCTCCCAACGCGCTACGTCTATAAATTTAAGCTACCGTACGGTCGGCAGGAAACGGTGACCTCCAAAAGCAAGTTATGGCGTATCATCGCTATACATTCTCAATAATCCTTAGGATCATCGTTGCTCCGTTAGTCCATCCTGCTATTTTTGCCTCATGCTCAATCAACTGATCAATGTATTCTGGACCATTATCTCATTCAGCATAGTTGGATGGTATTGGGGCGCATTTTTTGCGGAAAAGCGGGGCGAATGGCCTCTTTTTGTTATAGTTATTGTCAGCGTGTTCGCGTTGAATATTCCGGCAAAGTTGATTTCAACCCTAACTATCAGCGAAAATCCCCGTACTTATGAGATGATGGGGATAAGAGTCATGCGTTGGCTCGTCCAGGATGGTATGCTGGTCAACCGGGTCCATCGGCATTGGGGCAAAAACCGAAGGGTAATTACCAATCGGGCGAATGCCCGTCGATACCTGAGTAAAATCGCGATGCAGGAAAGATACCATTATAGCTGCTTTGTCTTCTTCACGCTGAGTGCGCTTAACGCCGTAGCCACGGGAAAAATACAAATGGCGTTGCTGATCTCCATGGCGAACATCATTTATAATGTATATCCAATCCTGCTTCAACAATATAATCGGCTGAGAATACGGAAATTACTAACCTTACCCGGTGGTATTTGAATCACCAATACAAGCCGGGTGGCGATCGTGTGCGTTTTTTTTAGCCAGGCCGCAGGCTTATCGCCGCGGCCTGGCTGGGTTATCTTAATGTTCAGAACAGGAATCCAAGCTGTACCAGTAAACGCTCCTTAGCTACAACGTGCCCGGAAGCGCTTCGCTGGGCAATGGGCTTCTGGCCCGTAATCCCCATTGTCCATCTGTCCGAAAATAGCGTAATCCCCGCGGTAGCGTTTGCCAACCTGCCGCCCGTGATTTCAAGCGCTTTACCATTCTGAATACCATGCCCTGCATACTCGGCGTATATGCCCACAGCCGGTGTGACCGTCAGCTTTCCCAACGCCACCGACCGGTAAACATCCAGGGTGCCGTAGAGCTGATTGCCAAAGCGATAGCCCTCTGAATTGGTCCTATTGAACTTTCGTGACACATTGGCTCCGACGCCCCATTGGCCCTTTGTAATCGTGTAAAACGCATTCAGGATGAAATCCGTGCTGCCGGTGCCTGGCTGAAAATTGGCATTGGCGACTTGGAGGGCATCGTTCTCGTCAAAGCTGAACTTACCCGTTGGCAGTTTCACGCCCCCGCCGATCAGCAGTGTGTGGTTGAAAGTCCGGGCATTTTCACTATCCATAAATGTATTGAACAGGTTATAGTTGCCCAGCAGGGTAATATCGCCCAGGCCGCTCTGCTTTTTCACGCCGCCGGAAGTAACCTGCTTGTCGGCCCGAAAAGGCACGAACGCCATCACCTGGACCCGCTTAATGGGAAAAAAACGCGTATAGAGCTCGCCGATATTAAAATGTTCCTCGGTACGGAGCACTTTGCTGTCGCCGTGCGTGACGAAGCGCATCCGCTGGTACCGCACGCCTACCAGTGACTTGTGCGATTGCGGAAGCAGCCCGAAGTAGGCGCCGCTGTTCGCACAGCCGCATATGTCGCACGCGGCTGCCTGCGGGGGCGGTGCCAGCACCAGCAATATGATACAAAAAAACAGGTTTTTCATTTCAGGTTTTGTTTAAAAGTTAGTCCCGACACCCGGATCGGAAAACTGTTTATCCCGGATAAACTGTTCATCACTGAGCGTGCGGAGAAAGCTTATAATGGATTGCTTCTCAGTGGCATTCAGGTGGATCCCCGGCTTTTCGCCAGGGCTGATCAGCGCGCTGTCCAGGGTGGCCGACGGGTGAATGCTGTCCGAGTAATGGTCAAGCACTTCTTGCAGGGTGTGGTAACGGCCATCGTGCATATAGGGCGCAGTAAGCCCCACATTGCGAAGGCTTGGCACCTTGAACTTGTAACGATCGGCCGGATTTGCCGTAATCCCGAACCGGCCCTGGTCGTCGGCGCCCGACGGGACCAGTCCATTATTCCGGAAACTGTAATCGGTAAACAGCTCCCCCGCGTGGCAATTCCCGCATTTAGACTGGAAAACCGCCAGTCCCCGCTGTTCGTCTGCCGTCAGTGCCGACTGGTCGCCCTGCCGGTAATAGTCATACCGCGACCCTGCCGACACCAAACTGATCATGAACTGCGAAAGCGCTTTTATCATACGTTCGCTGGTAATCTGCTCGTCGCCGAATGCTTTTTTGAACATCAGCGGGTAGTCAACCGGCATCTTGGCGGTGGCGAGCGGCGTGTTTTGCAGTTTACTGATCACATTTTTCACCGTCTCGTCCATTTCAACCGGATTTTCAATCGGATTGAACGGCACCAGGTCGAGGTCATGCACACCACCATCCCAAAAGAATGACGGGTTCCAGGCCAGGTTCTGGATCGCGGGCGAATTACGGCTGCCCAGCAGGTCGTCGACGCCGTGGCTCAGCTCGTGCCCGTGGTGTGTAAAGGCGGCCTCCTGCTGGTGACACGTACCACAGCCGATCTGATTGGTGCGCGAGAGAATGCCGTCGTAAAACAGGAACCGCCCCAGCTCCACGCCTTCGCGGGTAAGCGGGTTGCGGTTGACGTCGTACACCGGATCGGGAAAATGCGCGGGCTTCTTCCAGTGAACCGGTGTCGGGCCGGCATCACCTGGCTTTACACCGGGATCGTCGTTCTTTTTGCAAGCAACACTCACAACCGCGAATACCACGGCCAGCATTGCGCATGCGAAGGAAACCTGGCCGGTTGCCCGGTCAGGTTTGAAAGTGAATAGCATGGCTCGTCAATGGATATGGTCGACCGAGAACATCTGCGTGTAATTGTCGGCAATCTGCGCGGTCACTTGCGGCTGCTGGCTCATCACACTGTTATACTGCCCGATCGACAGGTTGGTACCAGGCCCTTTGAACACCTTCTGTACGTCGGCAAACAAATGTACTTCCGGTGCTTTCGATGTGGTCACATCCGCTTTCAACTCGCCGAAGCCGAGTTTTACAATACGTGTGTTGTTGACCGTGCGGACACTGTAACCGCCAAACAGACCGATGTGGTAGTAGAACTTGCCGTTAACCGGGTTGCCTTTTGACGATGTACCCTCCATTTTCAGGAAAATATAGCCCGAATTCCAGGCCCAGTACATCCCGTCCTCCATCATCGACCCGCCGGGGTCCAACACGCCGGTCCGCTTTTCGATCGGCATGGTATTGCGCAAACTATCGACGCCCAGCATGAATTCCAGGCCGGTATAAGTGCCGACCGGAATGTTTTTGAGCCGCACAAACTGGGATTCCTTTTTATTTTCCATTATCAAAAAATAGCTCGAATCCTGCGGCACGGTATAGGATGTGCCGTCTGCGCGCAGCAGTTTGATATTGGAAACAAAATAATTGAACTTCGTGATGACGAAGTCCTCGCCCGCGCCATTCGTGCTCGCACCGCCGCCGAGCACCAGATTTTTATCTCCGACGATATTGTCGAATTCAATAGTAAGTGCGCCTTTATCGCCAGTGGAAGGTACAGGCCCTTGTGCTTCGCTTTCGCAGGAAGCAAGCATGAGCATCCCCACCACGGCAGCCAGCATCGCCGGCAAAACCCTGGAAAATTTCATGATATAAAAATGGATTAGCAGCCTTGACGGTAATAGGTACCGAAGGCGTGATTTCTGTTATGACAAATAATGGGTTACGATGTCAACAGATGGGTGGGCGGAAGATTCCGTGGACAAGGCTCTGTCCGTTCAGTGAGGTGTGGAAATTGAACACGACCGCCTGCGGAATGGTTACAAAAGTAGCCTGTTGCAGCCGCGTGATGCTTTCATGAGCCGGCGCCTGGGCCGAAAGTATTTTGCTCATCAGTTCGTTCTCGGCCTGCCTTTGCTCCTGCTTTGCCGCTTGTGCAATGCGCTTCGCCAGGTAGCATTTCCCGTCGCAATGCAGCTGCGGGCGCGATTTGTTTTCACAATGGGTCGCAATAATATAGTCTTTCCTCAGCTCATAATCCAGGTAAACCAGGGGTACAACCAGGATTTTTACCAGCATTACCGCCAATAGCAAAAGTCCCGATATATGGTTCACAAGTGATTTCAAGATGTTGTTGCAGGCTGCGGGGAAATCTTTGCAGGCAGCGCCAAAAGTAACATACGAACGCGACGCCGCCTAATTTTTATTGATACGATCTACTACTTGGGCCTTGTTATCGGCTGTCAGCACGCCAGCGCATGGTTACCAGTGCTTGACGAAACCTTCCTCCCACAGACTTTGAGTCGCAACCCAGTAATGTTTTTGGAGATGGCCCATTGCCGGAGCGCTTCTTAAAACAGTCGGCTTTTTTGGACCAGTTGCATAAAAGCTTCGCGGTACCCTTTGCTCAGCGGAACTTCCCTTTGTCCAATGTAAATGGTACCACCTTGGATAGCCTCGATTTTGGAAAAATTTACGATGAACGAGCGATGCACCCGGATGAATCCGGGCTTCGGCAGGACCTGTTCCAGCTTACCTAATTGCCCCAGGGTCATGATCTTTTGCCCCCCGGTGAAAATCAGGATATATTCGCCATATGCCTCGATTACATCAATATCAGCATGAGCGATTTTATGGATTTTGTAGTCGGATTTGACGAAAATGTAATCGCTGGACATGTTGCCCGACGGCAATGTATCGGCTTCGGCATGGTGCGTCGATGCTTTTTTATCCACCAGTCCAATGTATTCAACCGCCCGACTCACCGCCTGAAAAAAACGCTCGAACGAAATTGGTTTTAGCAGGTAATCGAGCACGAATAGTTCATATCCCTGCAGGGCGTATTCGGCGTAAGCTGTCGTAAAAATAGTAACCGGCTTGTGTGCCAAAGACCGAAGCAGGGAAATACCGGTCACATCCGGCATTTGAATATCCAGAAACAGCAGGTCGATCCGTTGCTTTTGCAAAAAGCTTTGTGCCTCCATGGCAGAAGCGCAGGTGGCGATCAGATTTAGCTCCGGTATTTTTCCCACGTAATCGGTCAGCAGCCGCCTGGCGAGCAGCTCGTCATCCACGATCAGACAGTTTATGTTCATAAGCGAATTATGGTTAAGTGTACAAGGAACCGGTCTTCCAGTTCCGACAGCAGCAATTCATGATTTCCGGGGTAGATCAGTTCAAGCCGCTTGCGCACATTGCTCAACCCGATTCCCTGACGGGCATCCTCATTGCTGACCCACTCCTTCTTGGTATTCGCACATTCAAAGTCCATTGTCCCGGCAGCGTTCACATTAATTTCAATAGCGATATAACCGTCGGGATTAGTATCAAGATCGGCGTATTTAAACGCATTCTCCACAAATACGAGGAGCAACAACGGCGCAATGAACAGGTCGGGCTGCACGCCGCTGACTTTCAATTTGATCCGTCTTTGATAAGTATCGGATTTCAACCGCTGCATGGCGATGATGTTCTGCAAAAACTCCACCTCTTTTTCCAGCTTGACGCGATCGGCCTGACAATCGTACAAGGTATACCGGAGTAATTCAGAAAGTTTCATGATCATCGGCGCGGCATTGTCGTCTTTCAGGTAGGCCAGCGTATAAACATTGTTCAGGGTATTGAAAAGAAAATGCGGGTTAATTTGATTTTTAAGCACTTGCAGCTCCGTTTCGAGCTGTTTGCGCATGAGCTCTGATTGCCGGTGCAACGTATGGAAACGATCGGCGGCAAATTTGTAGGCCGTGCTGGTCATATGAATTACAAACAACAGGAAATACATCCGTCCAAACTGAAATGCCCTCGGGTATCGGATCTCCCGCTTGACGGTCAGGAACTGCAAACCAGGCTCTGTCAGCCTCATGTAAAGTACCGTAACCAGCAGCAATAACACCAAAACCTGCGCTCCGTAAGCGAGGTATTTCCTTTTTTCCAGAAAACGGGGTATCAAAAAGCGGATCGTTGCAAATGCGACTATCCCCTGGGCGGCAACATTGAAGGACGCCACTGACATCGCTTTACTTACCGGCTGAAAATTCGAGAGTAGCAGGATCCATATCAGCCAGTAACAGCCCCAGAAGAGGTATGGATTAGCCAGCATAGGGGCGTGTTGCTTCTCGCTCATGGTTTTAGTGTTTGATTATGCAATGGTAACTTAAAAGTACAGCACCTGAAAAATTGACCGCTGAACAGCTCCAATCTTCCAACGAATGCATTCCTTCCCGGCATGAACGGATTTTCAGGCGCTTCGATCCACTCGTACGGGCATTTGATGATTTCGTGAAGAAATCGCTGCCGTTCGAAGAAAGGATTTCCCGCACCGCGGCCGATTGCATTGATTCGGCCATCGAAAACCAATTCCAGATTTATCCAACCATGAAAAAGAAGCAAATGATTATGACCGGATTATACAGCCTGATGCTGTTTTCACACGCATTGATAGCGCAGCACCCGCTCAGGGAAAAGCCAGCCAGCGAAAGAGCGGCGGCACAAACGCAGCGCATGAAGACCAGCCTCCGGCTCGACTCGGCGCAAACCGATAAGATCGCCCTGATTAATCTCCGGTATGCCCAAAAAATGGACCCGGTTATGCAGGGAAACGGTAGCAGGCTCTCAAAACTGAAAGCCGCCAGAACCATGCAAAAGGAAAAGGAAGCCGAGCTGAAACAGGTCCTGACCAAGGAGCAGTTCAAGCAATTCAAAGAACAACAACAAGCTGTGAGAGATGAAATCAAAGAACGTAGAAAGTCGTGACCGGTCGTGGTGCCAGGCTGTGCTGATAGTCGGGTTGCTTTTAGCAGGCTGTAAAACCAGCGAGCCGGACGGTTCCGAGGATGTCGATCACGCCTACGGCCCTGGCTGGTCGGCCGTACATGCCGACAGCCGAAATTCTGATTATTCGCCCATTCGCGGCCCTCGCAAAGTGGCCCTTGCCTGGCAACGCAAACTCGATGGCACGATCAACCTCGGGCCTACCATCGGAAAGCAGGGCCATGTCTACCTTACTACCAACGCGGGCGAATGCCACTTGTACGCCCTGGACGCACAAACCGGAAAGACGATCTGGTGCACTCGTGATGTAAACCAATTTGCCGTCGCGTCGTCGGCGCTCATCGACGAGCAGGGACGTCTCTACATCGCCGATAACGAAGCCATGCACGCATTCGACGCTGCCGGGAACCTGCTTTGGGAAACAAAAATCAAAGGTTTTCCCCTTTCGGCACAGTTCACGCATACCGGGCGGCTGGTCTTCATTACCCACATCGGCATCATCTACGTGCTCGACCGAAGCAACGGAGTATTGATGCTCGACCCGCACCCGCTTTCCTCCGAACTGCCGTCGGACCCGGATTTTGACCCACGGGCTTGCATGCGCGGCACAGCCGATTGCCCCTGTGCGAACACCCTGGCCGTGGACCAGGAAACCGGCCGGATCTTTTTCACCTACTGGGCTCCCGGTGCGACGCAAGCCGGCGTGAGGGCGATGGTCTATTCCGAAAAGAATGGTCCTTCTCTGAAACCGTTATGGGAAAATACGGCGCTGCCCGGCGGCAGCGCTTCCAGTCCGGATATCTCGGCGGACGGCTCCCGTATCTACGTCAATGACAACGAAGGCGGCCTGCATGCGATCGAGGCGGCCACGGGCAGGAACATCTGGAAATTTTCCATCGGATACGAGCCCGGCGGCAGCCAATCGACCTCGCCCGAGGGGCTGATTATGCCTGCCGGTGGCGGCAACGCGCCGTTGATGTGCATTCAGGACATAGGCCCGGAAGCCCGTATGATGTGGAAGAACGATAGTCTGAACCACCTGGGCCTGCCCATGCAAACAGGTGGTCACCTGGCTTTTGCCACCGTAGCGGGCTCGCCCACGAAAGCGCACAAAGACCTGGTGGTAGTCGATACCCGCACCGGACAGGTCCTGGACCGCGTGCATTTCCCCGGCAAAACGCTCTTTACTGTCGGTACGACTATCGGCGGTGAAGGGAATGTATATGTGCCGGGGTTTGACGGGACGCTGTTTGCGTTCCGGCCGGCCAATTAATTTGTAAATCAATTTCAAGTCAGAAAAATAAAATTCCATGAAAACCATAATGAATCTGCTTTTGCTACTCTGCATTGTTTCGATCTCCACCAATTGCCAGAATACTACGCCGGACCCGGGAAAGGCCCAGGCACCTGGTCAGCCGGCATCGGGCTACGGTGGCAGCACCTACGCACATGCCGAAGTGATCAAGAAAAACTATGACGACGGCCCTACCGGCTACTGGCTGTACCTGCCGGCCTCCCCCGCGCCGGCTTCGGCGCCGGTGATAGTGTTCAACCACGGCTATGGCGGCTGGAATCCGGCTAACTACGGTGCCTGGATCAGGCATTTGGTGCGGCAGGGCAATATCGTGATCTATCCGCGGTATCAGGAAGGCCCACGTACCAAACCCGCCGAATTTACACCCAATGCGGCAGCAGGCATACGAAGGGCATTGGAACTGCTCGAAAAGGGCGAGCTGAAAATCCGCCCGGAAACCGACAAACTGGTGATCATCGGTCATTCATACGGCGGCGCGGTAACGGCAAACCTTGCACTTAAAGCGGGAGAACTCCGTATTCCGAATCCCAAGGGCATTTTCCTGGCCGCCTCAGGCGTAGGCCCGGCTGTGTCGGGTCAGGAGAAATCGTATGCCGGCCTGCCTCAGTCCCTGAAAATGTTGTTGCTCATCGAAAAGGAAGATACGATTGTCGACAGCGTGTTTATGAAAAAGGTATATGCCGAATCCGAAGCCATACCGCGCACGAACAAAGCCATGCTGATGCATTATCCCGACGGCTACGGAGCGGATTCCATTACCGCTGAGCACAACGAACCGACTTGCATCGACCCCGATTTCGACAGCAAGGATGGCCAACTGGCCGCTTCGACCAAGGTGGACGCTACCGACTATTACTGCTACTGGCGCCTCGCCGATGCGCTGATTGATTGCAGCCGGAACAACAATGGCTGCGCCACCGCCTTTACGGACGTGCGGGAGCAGACATTTACAGGTAAATGGAGCGACGGCGTCGAGATCAAGAGACTGAGCGGCCGGTAAATGGCCTGCAGTCGTCCCTTATTTCACTTTGTCTCAATCGGCGGAATTGTTTTTAAGTATGCGAAAATCGCCGAAGTTTCCGCCTCCGTCAGTTCGGGAAACAATGGCATCGGGTAGCTGACTATTGAATTATCTTTTGAAATCCCCTCCACCACCGCACGCCTGAACTCGGCTTCCGTCCAATTTCCAATGCCGGTGGCGTGCGGGGTGAGATTCGGGGTTTTTATTTTTTTTCCAGCCGCGTCTCGCAGCTTGTTACCTCCTCCCATAAACCCCTTCGAGCGTTGCGGCTCGTACACATCCAGAGAGGTGAAGCTTTTGGAATGGCAATGAAAACAGGCCAGATTGTCCACCAGATATTTCCCGAGTAGGACCGGGTCATTCTGCGGCTTTCGAATGCCGGCCTCTCTGTACTTTCCTCTTTTCGTTAAGCTCAAACCCAGCCGGCCGATGGGCGAGTATTTAGTTCTGCCGGGATTTCGTTCCGACGCCTTGACGGCTTGATCGTCAGATTTCAAATAAGCGATGATCGCGCTCAGATCTTCATCAGCCATGTTCGGTCTATGCATATAGGGCATTAGCCGCCCCGTTCTGCTGATACCAGTTCGCAGCAGATAAGCCAGTTCCCCGGGCGTATATTGGCCTGCGCCTTGCCCGGGATGCTGTGAAATGTTAGCAGCGTAGATCTTCCCCAAAAACTTCGGTGAATCTTCGAGTTTTTTTCCACTGAAATCTTTCGTTTCAAAATTATAATGGCACG
>DATMSL010000036.1:0-7194 GCA_035565435.1 Dyadobacter sp.
ACTGAAACCAACTTTAATACCCAAAAACATGAAAAAGATCACCTGGATTGTCGCTTCTCTGCTGCTCGCCGGTACACTTTCATTGACGAGCTGTTCAGACAAAACAAAGGACTCCGCCAAAGAGACGGTGGAGGAGGCTAAAAACGATATGGACGAAAACGTAGCCGAGGCCAAAGCCGATATCAAGGAAGCAGGGGATGATTTTGAGGCCAAAGTGAAGCAGGATAAGGACGATTTAAAGAAAGAGATCGACGATGCCATCGGCAAGCTCGACCGTAAAATAGAAGAGGCCGATGCCAAAATCGATAAGGCAGCCGACAAGGAAAAAGCCAAATGGCAGGAGCGTAAAAAGGAGCTGAATGCTGAAAAAGAGGAGTTGCAGGCTTCCTGGAAACGCGCCCAGAACGAGACCGCCGACAAATGGGACGAGTTCAAGGCCAATACCAAAGAAAAAATCGATAAAGTAAAGGCGGATTTGAAGGACTAATAAATTGATGAGGATTAGAATAACGAAAAATGCTCCGGGAAAACCGGAGCATTTTTCGTTATCTGACTGGCAAATGGATTTCGGTCATCATACATCGGGCAGAGCCGCCTCCGTTACCTTCGATCACCGAAAGGTCGGTGTGGAGCAGCAGCGCGTAATCGTCAAGCCGGTCCTTTTGCCGGGCGGTAAGCGAATCGTAGGCTTGGGTCGACATGACCAGGAATTTGTCGCCCTTTCTGTTTCGTACCATGAGCATATTGCCCGCGAAATGCCGCATTTGTTCCAGGGATATCTCGATCACCTCCTTGTGGGTTTCTTCCAGTACGGACCTGACCATCAACCGCTCATCAGGGTCTTTTATAGCTTCCAGGCACACTACCGCGAAAATATCGCCTACGCACATGAGTACATTGGTGTGGTAAATGGGCTTGTCGTGCTCATCGGAGGCCGAGAATGTGATGATTTCGTAACCCAATGCGTCGGCGAACGCGTCGAGTACCTCCTTGTGCGTACGCGGCGACAGGCAGGCATAGGCGATTTTGTAGCGCCGGTCGAACACCATGCTGCCGGTGCCTTCCAGGAATTTGCCTTCTGCTTCGAAATGCGTCAGATCAATTACCTCTTCTACTTTGAAATCATCTGCCAGCGATTCGATAATGTCGCTGCGGCGTTCCCGACGGCGGTTTTCGGCCATCATCGGGTAGAGTACCACTTTGCCGCTCTGGTGAAACGAGACCCAGTTGTTGGAAAAAACGGCATCGGGGCGGTCTACCTCGTCGGTATCGTCAAAAATATGCAGTTCCAGGCCAGCCTTTTGCAACTGGTCGATCATCAGGTCGAATTCTTCGCGGGCCGTCTGCTGGGCCATGCCTTTGGTTTGTTGCGCGAACGACTCCTGCTGAAACTCGTTGCTTCCGGCGGTTTCCTCATTGAAACCGAACCGCACAGGCCTGATCATCATGATCCGGCATGTAGATTGCGGCTGGATTTGAGCGGATGAAGTGATGACGCGCATGGGAGTATATGGTGGTTATTGGAATGTACGCTGGAACAAATGTCATGTATTGTCACTAATGCAATTTACGATTCTGGCGGCTCGATTACAAGACTAAAATTCAACGGTGCCTACCCGCGCAATAGCGGCATGCTCATGCAATGCGAACCGCCGCGTGCGCGTGAGAGCTCGGCAGAGGGCAGCGTGATGAACGTGTCGGTTAAATCTTCGGGAGCCAGTTCGTTGTGTTCAAATTTTTCGAGCAACCTTTTGGCGGTTATCACTTTAAAACCTTCCTTTTTGAATGCTTCCAGGGTTTTGTCGTTGCGGTCGTAGCCGATCACCACGCCGTCGCGCAATGCGAGCAAATTGCAGGAGTCGGTCCATTGCTCGCGCTCGCCATAAGGGAATTCATTTCCCCCTGAGTATATAAAGCGGACTTTGCCACTAACGCCCAGGTCGTCACGGCTGATTTCGGTCAGCAGATCTTCCAGGTTCTCGATTTCCCGTGGCTGCTGCTCATTGCCTTTTACAAATTGTAATATCCTGAATTCTTTGTTCACATCCACCGGCGCAAAGAAATGCAGCACGTCCTTTTTGCGCGCCTCATCGCCCAGGCGTGCCAGGGAGCTCAACAGCACCCATGTATCTTTTTTAACCTGCGTAAAAATGGTGTCGATATGCATGTAATCCCGTTTTTTAGGGATTTTGATGATGGTAATCTTTTCAACTACATTTTTATCGAACAATATCTTCATTACCTGCTGCGCGGCGTAAATGGACGTCCGCTCGCTGCAACCGATCAGTAAATGCCCTTGCGAGACCATCATTACATCCCCGCCTTCGAGCGTGCAGCGCTGGTAATCACTCGCTTTTTCATCGTCAGGCAGCAGAAAATGTCGCTCGTTTTCAGGTATTTCAATGATATTTTGTTTTAAATGCGCAAACATGGGGTGGTAGAAAAACACGAACTGAGCCAGTATCGATTCTCTGGTCCGAGCTGCCTTGGCCGGTTTGTTGAGCAAAATATGATCGTTGATGACAATGCCGATGTCGCGCGTGAAAATCAGGTTCGGCAGCGGGGCGAAAAGCATTCTTTTATCAGAACAGTATCCTGAAATAAAAATACGGGCCAGCTCGTGCGCATCGAAGCGGTGCAGTTCTTCCTGGGTCTGATAGGAGCAACGCTCGATACCGCATATGGCGGCGGTGAGTTTAATACGGATATTAGAATCTTCCAAAATGTCACCGAGCAGCCGCTGAATATCGACCACGCGGTCGGAAGCGAAATATTTCTCGGTGCCCGGGATAAAGAACGACCGTGTTGGGTCGTCGTTGATTTCGGCAAGCTTGCCTTTGATTTTTTCGGGATCCAGGAAGTACAGAAGCAGTTTTACATAATAATCGTACTCCTTCCTGCGCATGGTATCCAGGTGCACAATGTCCTCAAAAAGCCAGTCCTGTGCCTTGCTGGGAACTACTTTGCCCAGGCCGCGATCGGGACTGTGGATCAGGAGCCTTTTGAGGGTGCCGGTTTCGGAGGATACGCCGACAGGAAACCCGGTTATCGGATTAATAGCCATAAATGAAGTGTTTGGAACGCTGGGGCGCAAAGTAAATGTTTCTTCGGGAATTAAAAACCGGCCTTTCTTCAACCCGTTTATTCTCTGACCGTTTAAGGCATAAATATCTCTTGTACGGGAACATCCTGCCTCTTAAAAAGGTTGTACAAAATGAGTGTCCCGCAGTTTAAGACATTGACGCTCATTTTCATTTACGGCTAATGCGTATTACTTTTGCGGGAAATTACCACGAACTATCTTTTAAGTATAAATCAGTTATGCTCTCTATTAATGACTTGCGTGCCTCCATTGAAGGTAAGGAAATATTAAAAGGCATCAATCTGGAAGTCAAGCCGGGTGAAGTGCATGCGATTATGGGGCCCAATGGTTCCGGTAAAAGTACTTTGGCTTCGGTGTTGGCAGGAAGGGAAGAGTACGAGGTTACTGGCGGAAATGTAGTTTTTGAAGGTAAGGAAATCCTTGAACTGGCTCCCGAAGAGAGAGCTGCGGAAGGTATTTTTCTTGCATTCCAATATCCGGTGGAAATTCCGGGCGTTACCACCATCAACTTCCTGAAAACGGCTGTTAACGAAATCCGTAAATATAAAGGTGAAAGCCCGCTGGACGCTGCGCAGTTCCTGAAAATGGTGCGTGAAAAAGCGAAACTGGTGAGCATGAACGACTCCCTGCTGAAACGTGCATTGAACGAGGGCTTCTCGGGCGGTGAGAAAAAGCGTAACGAAATCTTCCAGATGGCGGTCCTCGAACCGAAACTGGCTATTCTGGACGAAACGGATTCAGGTCTGGATATCGACGCACTCCGTATCGTGGCAGAGGGCGTTAACTCGCTGCGCTCGCCGGAGCGTGCCACCATCGTGGTGACGCACTATCAACGCCTTTTGGATTACATCGTGCCCGATTACGTACACGTTTTGTACAAAGGACGGATCGTGAAATCCGGACCGAAGGAGCTCGCTCTCGAACTGGAAGAAAAAGGTTACGATTGGATCAAAGCGGAAGTTGAAGCGGTAGGTTAAGTAAAAAGGCGCATTGTCTATCCAAAACTTAACCCCATACAGCACCATACCCCATTATCGATGAGTACCGAGACCATAGATTTAAAAACCAGACTGATCACTGATTTTCATGCCCGCGAGGCGGTGATGAACGGTGAGGCGTCTTCTGAATTTCACCAGAAAAAACGCGCAGGGCTGGCCCTTTTTGAGCAATTAGGCTTCCCGACGATCAAGCACGAGGAGTGGAAATATAGCAATGTAAGAGACCTGATCAGTGTTTCTTACGATTTCAATGCAGAAAGCTCCATTGGCCTTGCAGAACTGGAAGATCTCAAAGTCCCCGAACAGGAGGCTAATATCCTGTATTTTGTAAATGGCCGCTACAATGAGCAGTTGTCGGCGATCATTTCCCCGGTGGGACAGATCACAATCAGCTCGCTGGCTGATGCTTACAAAAACGATCCTGCAAAAGTGGCATCGTTTTTCAACGAGCTCACCAAAGATGCCAATGATGCATTTACTGCCCTGAATACTGCATTCGCGCAGGACGGTGTGTTTATTCATATTCCGGATAACCAGTCGGTAGAGCATCCGATTATTCTGCGCTTTGTGAGCGATGCGCGTGAGAAGAATGTGGGCAGTCAGCCGCGGAATATCATTTCCGTGGGTAAAAATGCGCATGTGAAACTGGCAGAGGCGTTCCGCACATTGGGCGACCAGCGCTCGTTTACCAATTCGGTGACTGAAATTCAAGTGGCAGAAGAGGCGAACGTACAATATTATAAAGTACAGAACGAGAGCGAGAATGCCTACCATATCGGTACTACGCAAGTTCGCATGCTCGACCGCTCGCATTTTTACGCGGGTACTGTGACGCTGAACGGCAAGTTCACACGCAATAACCTGAACATCGTTCTGGATGGCGAACATTGCGATGCGCATATGTACGGTTTGTACTTCCCGGACGGATCGCAGCACGTAGATAACCATACTGTTGCCGATCACCAGAAGCCAAATTCGGAAAGCAACGAGCTTTATAAAGGTATTCTGCGGGATAAGTCGAAAGGTGTTTTTAACGGAAAAATCTTCGTTCGTCCGGATGCACAGAAAACCAATGCATTCCAGTCTTGTAAAAACATCGTATTGTCACCCGACGCGACGATGAACACCAAGCCGCAGCTGGAAATCTTTGCCGACGATGTGAAATGCTCGCACGGTACGACTACCGGGCAAATCGACGAAGAGGCATTGTTCTACATGCGCTCACGGGGGATTTCGCAGTCGGAAGCGATGTCGTTGTTGATGTTCGCATTCTGTGCCGACGTGGTTTCGCAGATCAAGATCGACTCTGTTCGTGAATACCTCGAAAACGTGATCACCCAGAAGCTGGCTTCGAAATAGTTTTTACAGGTCTTCCGACCCCGATTAATACATTTCCTGGTACCCAACCGCCATTTTTGGGGTTGGGTATTTTTCTTAAATGACGAATCACAATGAGCCACAATCTCAATATCGCATCCATCCGCAACGACTTCCCGATTTTGAACGAAGTCGTCAATGGCAAACAACTCGTCTATTTCGATAATGCTGCAACGACCCAGAAGCCGCGGCTTGTTCTGGACGCACTCTCGGGTTATTATGAGCATTACAATGCCAATATCCACCGCGGCATCCACCATCTGGCAGAAAAGGCTACTTCGGCATTTGAGCAGTCGCGGAAGCGTTTGCAGGCGTTTCTAAACGCGGCATATCCCGAGGAAATCATTTTTACCTATGGGACGACCGACGGTATCAACCTCGTTGCATCCGCTTATGGCCGCAAATTTTTGAAAGAAGGGGATGAGGTGATTATTTCAACCATGGAGCACCACTCAAACATCGTGCCCTGGCAGATGCTGTGCGAAGAGAAAGGCTGCATTCTGAAAGTGATCCCGATTAATGACGCTGGCGAGCTCTTGATGGACGAATACGAGAAGCTGCTGACGGAAAGAACCAAATTCGTTTCGGTAGTGCACGTTTCGAATGCATTGGGCACCATTAACCCGATCAAGGAGATCATCGCCAAAGCCCACGCGGTAGGCGCGAAGGTGCTTATCGACGGCGCGCAGGCCAGCTCGCACATTGAAATCGACGTGCAAGACCTGGATTGCGATTTTTATTCACTTTCCCTGCACAAAATATACGGCCCTACCGGCATGGGTATCCTGTACGGTAAGCGCGATCTATTGAATGCAATGCCTCCTTACCGTGGCGGCGGCGAGATGATCAAAGAAGTGACTTTCGCGAAAACGACTTATAACGAGCTGCCTTACAAGTTCGAAGCCGGTACGCCGAATATCGCCGATGTAGTAGCTGCCAAGTTTGCATTGGATTACGTGGACGCTTTGGGCAAGCCGAATATTGCTGCTTACGAGAATGAACTGCTGGCCTATGCAACCGAGGCAGTAAAAGAGATCGAAGGACTCAGAATTATCGGCCAGGCGAAGGATAAAGTAAGTGTGCTTTCATTCGTGATCGACGGTATTCACCACCAGGACATCGGTGTCTTGCTCGACCAGCAAGGCATTGCTGTTCGCACCGGGCACCATTGCACCCAGCCATTGATGAACCGCTTCGGTATTACCGGAACCTCACGCGCGTCGTTTGCTGTTTATAACACGACCGAGGAGATCGACAAGCTCATTCAGGGGCTGCATAAGGTGAAGCGGATGTTGGGATAATTTTTTAAAATTACCTGAATCATTCACTTAGCTATACAAATGAACATTCGATAAGCTGGTATGAATGTAAGCTGGCCGAAACAGATTCAATGCGGTCTCTGCGGTTCCATTCGTTGTATTGTACGCTCAGCTTGTCAATGGGTTTTGATGGCATCCTTTTACCGTCGATATCATCCGTTGGTTTAGAAGAAGCGGATGAATTCATCGAGTGGATTGAAACAAAATCAGTGGCAACTTGATTTGAGCCATTATCAGTCAGTTTAAAAGTTTTGCGGGAATTCAATATATGTTCAATTCTAGTCTATATACACATTATGGAAAACACAGTACAGGAAGCCAGAAGGTATCTCAGCAATGCGAGAGAAATATTGAGCGAGAAGGCAAAAAAGGATGGAATTTATTATAATGATATTAA
>DATMSL010000037.1:0-5559 GCA_035565435.1 Dyadobacter sp.
TTTTCGCCAGGCTCCTTTTGCTTTTTGTAATGACAGTGAGCGTGTCGTCGATTCGCAACTCGGTAATTGGTGCCAGGTCGACACCTCCTTGGCCGTATAATTGAATAGGATCAGCAACCTGAAGTGTATATTGCTTTAAAGAGCAACTGGATACCAGTGCAAGAAGAATGGGTAAAAATCTTTTCATAAATTTTGACGGAGGGTAACAACCGACATGGTCCTCAAAAAAGCTTCTTGTAATAAGAGGTCATATCGAATTACTTTTACATTTTAATATAAATTATAATAGGGAGTTAAGTACTTTCTACTCATTCGACTTATTAAACGGTCAAAACGCTGCATGCACCGGTCCAATAGCGCACCGCGGGCAAATCTTAATACCTGCTATGCAAAGTCCGGCGGAAACCGTCATTATATCACTCGATTGGCAATGGAAAACCCTTCTACCGTTGCAGATTCATCGAAAGTTTCTGACAGCCGAGCATGAGTCAGTATCAATTTATATCTGCTACCGTTCATCCCGGATAGAAAGTGGCTTTTTTGCGCCAGTTATCTCGTAGTTACAAAAATTATCTCTCAACAAAATGGAGCTTTTAAAACCTTAGTATATTTCGGCCATATCCCTAAAATACACTCCGCTTTGAAGAAACTAATTTATCTCCTTGTGACGTGCCTGGCGTTGTTAACCGCTTGTTCGAAAGATCCGAAGCCTGACCGGGCGACACCATTTATTGGAGATTGGAGAACAGAACCGGTAGACTCGGGCCTCATTACTTTTCAGACATTTTGGAAAGTCGAACGAAGTGGTCCGAACATGGTAAACATTGCCACAAGTGATAGCGTTGTGACAGTGGATGACTTTCTTCCTCCTTTGGCAATTGAAATACCGGTATACAATGTGAAAATTGATGAGTCGGGCAAAATGATACTTAATTATACCCGTGCCAGCTCCGGTGTAATTTTTACGTACAAAGGAACAGCAAACCTCGATAACGAAAAACTGATTGCCACAATGCAGACTACAAGTAGTGAAGATGGGTCTATAAGTTCCAGAACCTTGATATTCCATCGATAAGTACCTAATATCGGTTTGAATGAAAACCGGTGTTCAACCTCGAAAATGACCTTCCGGGCTTTCAGTAGCCAGCTTTCCTTCCTATCTTCGACCGCTTCATCAACGTAATTCGCGGCCGTGGATTTTGTTTCATAGCCGTTCATCGCGCGCCTTACCGGCGAGCCTTTGTTTGTAGCGAGAAAGTCAGGTTGTTTTTCGCCAAGGACTATGCATTTTTAAATTTCCAATATATCTCAACACTTACTATGACAAATTCCCGTCGTAAATTCATTGCAAGCTCTGTCACGCTTGCAGCAGGCGCTGCGGCGTCTGTGGCGGCCCCGGCTACCCCGGCGAAAAGCAAAACTCCGTTGGTCCATCATGTGTTTTTCTGGCTTAAAAACCCCGGTTCGGTGGCCGATCGCGACCGGATCATTGAAGGTTTGAAAACACTGCGGAAGATCGAGGCGATCAAGGAGCTTCGCATCGGGGTGGTGGCCAGTACGGAAAAAAGGGATGTAGTGGACAATAGCTGGGGGGTGTCCGAGCTGATGTTTTTCGAAGATCTTGCCGGCCAGGCGACCTACCAGGATCACCCGATCCACCAGCAATTCATCAAGGATTGCAGCCACCTGTGGGACAAGGTAATCGTGTACGACGCTATTGACGTTTAGTTGTTAGAGGGAGGAAGGAGGAAGGAGGAAGGCCATCCTCCCTTTCCTTCCATCCTCCCTTTTCTCCCTTCCTCATTACCACTTAAAAGTAACGCTTGCCAGCACATTGGCTGGTTTCTGCGGTGTGCCGTTGGAATTCCAGTAATGTTCGTTCAGGAGGTTGCTGGCTTTGAGGGCCAGGCGGTACCGGGGCTGGTCGTAGAAAAGAGATGCATTCACCAGCGTGTAGGCCGGTACTTTAAATGTATTCGTGCTCTCGAACCAGGATGCGCCGACATAGTTGCCTCCCGCGCCGATACCCAGCCCTTTCGCATTGCCTTTCAGGATGTAGTAGCTCGCCCAGATGTTGGCTACGTGCTGTGGACTGTTGGCGAGCAGCTTACCCTGTAATGCCTCCGCGGCGTTGTCGAAGCGGTTGTCGTTGTAGGCGTAACCCGCCACAACGTTCAGGCCCGATATGGGGTTGGCGATCAGTTCCAGTTCCACCCCTTTGCTTTTTTGTGTGCCGTCCTGCACGGTGAAGTTCTGACTGTTGAAGACCTCCGTGCGCGTCGAGTTGGTGACGGCGATGTTATAGTAGCTGACGGACCCGTTGAGCTTGTTACGGATCAGGTCGAACTTAATACCTCCTTCCCATTGGTTCCCAAATTGCGGTTTCAGGTTCAGGACGGTATTGTCGGGCTGCGTTACGGGCCCCTGGTTTACGAAGCCGTTCAGGTAGTTGACAAAAACGGAAAGCCGCTCCGGAATGGGCTGGTATACGAGTCCCAGCTTAGGCGAAAGGGAGTTCTGGCTGTAATTGCCGGTATATTTGCCTGTCGCTACGGCCATTGTGCCATCCGTCGTAAAACGGTCGAAGCGGAGGCTCAGCATGGCCATGAGCGATGGCGTAATATTAATGACGTCGGAAGCATACATCCCGAAGCTGGTGCCTTTGTAGCTGGTCCCTACGAAGCCCTGCTGCGAGGATCGCTGGTTGAATTTGTCGGCGTTGAAATCGGGGAGGGGCTTGTGGATGTTGACGGTGTCGTAACGGACGGTTACCCGATACAGATCATAGTAATTCTGGTTGAAATCCGCGCCCAGCACGACGCGGTTGCGCATGCGTCCGATCTGGAAATCGCCGACGAAATTCTGTTGCAGCTGGACGTTGCCGAATGTTTCGGGAGTCTGGTTGCGGGCTGTGCGCGATACAGTGGAATCGGTCAGCATGGAGAATGTGATCAGGTACAAATGTTTGTAAAATCCACTGGAAAACAGGTAGTTGGTCTGAGATTTCCAGTGCGGGGACATCTTGTACTCAACTTGCGCCTGCAAATTATACACACCCACGGAGGCGTCGATGCCGTTGGTCAGCAGGGATTGTTTGTATCCCAAAGGCAGGTCTTTGAAATTACGTGCGGTCACTTTCGACAACGAGCCGATCGTGAAAGTGGACGTCGTGTAGGCAGCCTGGGTAATGTCTAAGTCCACGAGGAATTTGAGGCGGTCGTTGACCTGGTACGAAAAACTCGGGGCGATGGTGAAGTTTTTGGCATAACCCTGGTCCTGGAACGAACCTTCGGTTTGCCCGGCTGCATTGAGCCGGAACAATGCAGTGTGCTTTTCATTCACGGGCGCATTCACGTCCACAGCGGCGCGCGCGAAGCGGTAACTGCCTGCAGTATAGCTCACTTCACCGCCAAATGCATCGTAAGGTTTTTTGGTAACATAATTGAACACCCCGCCGAAAGTAGTGGAGCGACTGTTGCCGTACAATGTACCCGAGGGGCCTTTCAATACTTCCACACTTTCGAGGATTGCCGGGTTCATTGGGAGAATGGCGCTGGCATTGAGTCCATTGCGTACGCCATTGAAGTTGGCAAAACCACGGAGTGTCATGCCCTGCGACCCCCCGCCTGCGGAGTTGGGTACGGCACCGGGCACATTCCGGTAGAGATCGGTGCGCTCGGTGACGAGCTGTTCCTGCATCAGAGCCTTGCCAATCACATTATACACCTGCGGATTTTCGAGGTTTTTAAGCGGCAGGCGCGCCACGTTCTCCGTTTCCTTTCGGGCAAATTTGTTGACATTCCCGCTCACCACCACTTCACGTAAAGCCTGGCTGTCCTCGTTCAGGAAAATGGACGGGAAAATGGTCGTTTCACCATCCTGAATGCTCACTTCTGCTTCCACCGGCGCATACCCCACCATGCTCGCCACCACAGTTTTCGTGCCGGCGGGAATGTTGCGGATACTGTATTCGCCCTGCTGGTCGGTCTGGCCGCCCCGGGGCGTGCCTTTAATCCGCACGGTTACTTCTACGGCCGGTTTGCCGTCGGCGGTGAGTACGGTCCCTTTCAAATGCCCTCTGGCTTCGCCCTTTGCAGGCTTGATGTGACTGGGCGTTTCCTGCACTTGAACGTCCTGCGCGCGGCTGATACCGATTGGAAGGACGAGCATGGCTGCGAGTGTCCATAGCTTGCGGGAGCCGGATTGTAAATAAGAATACATACTTTCGAAAGAATGGTTAATTGATTACCCAATGAGCTGTCGTCTCCGGCATTCTGTCGCGAAATGCAACTTGAAACAGCTGTACGGCCCGGCCGCGGGTTTTTTGATGGTTGTGCATTGCCTGAGGTGTAACGCCAATGAAGACGAATTTTGGGCAAAGAAATATCTTATTTAGTTTAATTACAAATTAAAGCACCGGCAAATACGGGCCAGGATAATGCTTTGATACCATTGACAGGCCATTTCGGATTGCAGCTATTGCCTGGGCGCGATGAAAGTCTCGTAAAAGGAGCCGGATTTCCCCAGATATTGATCGGCCTCGGCTTGTGACCACCTCGCCCACAATGCTTCATAGACATTGGAATATGTATCATAGGGCACGGGCCGGAAGTGTACCTGGTTTGGGAAAAATCGGGCAGATACCCGGTTGTATCGCAACGCCCTGATTACCCTCGTAGCTGCGAGCGAAGTGCTCAGGATCAGCATGCAAAACAGTGCGATCCGTGCCTGCCTTTTGATTCGCGGCGGGTTTGAGCCGGCACGGAGGCCCGGCCCAAACTGGTACAGGTAAAAGCCTGCGACGATGAGCAGCGGCATTAATCCCCTGAACAGGAAATCATTCACCTTTCCGATCCGGAAAAGCGGGAGTATCACGATCAGACCGATCACTGCATAGAAAGGGAAGGTTGGTGTTCTTGTTTTTATTTTTTGAGACAGAAAACCGAAGATCAGGATGCTGAATGCTGCGGTAACGCCAATGTTAAGGGAATACTCGATGATTCTTGTTTTGATTTCGCCGGGAAAATTCCAGATGAATCCTGTGACGGCGGGTTTCTGATGCGAGATAAATAATAGCAAAACCGGTATTGTGAGGAGGCCTGGCAGGAGAATAGTATGGATAAGCCCACGCGTCGGCAGGCCGTACCTGGCCCATTTGCTAAACAGGATAATACCCACCAGAATGGACGATGTAAATGCGGGGAAAATGGCCCACCAGTAGGAGAGGACAATGGGAAGTACCATTGTTTCAATGTCGATCCGTTCGGCCAGGCAGTATACCAGCATTCCACCCATGATGAGGCTTGCGATCAGCTGGTTTGGAACCCAGAACAGGTTTTCAAAATTGGACCAGACTTCGATCCCGAAATCGCCGAAGGCGTAGGGAACGCCGGCTATTTTAGTCAGCAACGACACGCAAACGTGCGCCAGGTCCCCGAACGTGAGTACCAGCAAAGCATACCTGAGTTTGCCTTTCAAAGCCACGTATAACCACCCGAGTCCGAGCGATATACCCAGGACCGTCCAGACAAAAATGGCGGCTTCGCACAAATGCCCAAC
>DATMSL010000038.1:0-1554 GCA_035565435.1 Dyadobacter sp.
ATCAGCATCCCGTTTGTGTTGATACTGCTGCTGGGGGGGATTACCTACGCGAGGACCGGCCTTGCCCAGGAAATGCTCAACCGGAAGGTGAGTATCGAAGCAGAAAACACAGAGCTTAAAACCGTACTGAATCAGATATCGAAGTCTACCAAGGTCCGTTTTTCTTATGTAGTGGGTTTGGTCAATAACCGCAAGGTGAGTATCTCGGTCAAAAACGAAAGACTGGAAGAAGTACTCGGGAGGTTGCTTACGCCGTTACGTATAGGGTATTCCGTTTCTGACGGCTTCATCATTTTGAGCAAGGAGCCTGACCCGGCGCCGGTAAAAACGGGGGCACAGGAAATGGATGCCTCCCAATCGGCGGGGTATATGGCCGTGGTATCGGAGCGCACGGTGACCGGCCATGTGCAGGCTGATAACGGCGAGAAATTACCTGGGGTCAACATTACCATCAAAGGAACGACGACCGGAACCGTTACGGACGCCGAGGGCCGGTATTCGCTGGTTGTACCCATGGATAATGCGGTTTTGGTGTTCTCATTTGTAGGGTTTGCGTCCCAGCAAATACAGGTAGATGGCAGGTCCAAAATAGACGTAACCCTTTTAGTCGATAACAAGGCACTGGAAGAAGTAGTGGTGGTAGGGTATGGAGAGCAGAAAAAGGCTACCCTCACCGGTGCAGTGGCATCTATTGACTCAAAGGTTTTTCAGGATCGCGGCGTTGTATCGAACCCCTTGGCGGCATTGCAGGGGCAGGTTCCGGGCGTGATCGTTACCCGCAACTCGGCCGCGCCGGGCCAGGAGGGCTGGAACTTCCAGATCAGGGGAGCGGCTTCTTCCAATGGTTCGGAGCCGCTGATCATCGTCGACGGCATTCCCCTGGTGAATTCCAGCGCATTGAACTCCATTAACCCCCAAGACATCGATAATATCTCCTTTTTGAAAGATGCCTCGGCTGCGATTTACGGTGCGCGTGCCGCGGGAGGTGTGGTGTTGGTTACTACCAAAAGAGCGAAGTCCGGAAAAGCGACCATTCAGTACAACGGCTCGGTGTCACAGAAGAGAATGGGCCTGCGCCCTTCGTTCCTGAATGGCGACCAATATGGTAAATACCTGCTGGAAGCGATCTCTAATGCCTCCACCGGCGGGGTACCGGACGAAAACTGGATTTGGACAAAGTATGCCAGGGCGTGGATTAACCGGCCGGCCAGTGGGTACATCGATAAAAATACCCCGGAATACATTGCAGGCGGTGAGACCATCGGCTTCACGGATGTGAAGGATTATACTTTCTTCGATACCAACCCGATCGACCTTTTGTGGGGTAAGGGCCGGGCCGTTTCCAACCAGCACAACCTAAGCCTTGCAGCGCGCAATGAAAACCTGGGTTACCGCCTGTCTTTTGGTTATCTCAACGACGGCAGTATGCTCAAATGGGGCGAAAATTCAAGCAAACGCTACAACACGCGCCTGGCTTTTGATTACACGTTTTCTCCTCGTTTTAAACTGGAAACCAATATCTCTTTGGAAAAAAACGATGTGATCGTGCCAAGC
>DATMSL010000039.1:0-7903 GCA_035565435.1 Dyadobacter sp.
CATAACCAGTAGCGTGAGACGCATTTCTTTGCCGAATGCTGTCTTCGAACCAATCCTATGTTCAGTACCATCTGTTTACTCTTTCTCCTCGGGTTCATGTTCTGGATGAATACGTCCACACGCATTTCCTGGACCGATAAAAACGAGGTAATGGCCTTTATGGCCGCCAATCCGGTGTATAGCCGCTCAGCTGCTGGCGCGCTGTTTCTGATTGCTACCGTGCTTTGCGTCAATTTGCTTGGGATAGGAAGCGGGTTGTTTGCCGCGGTGGTGATCCTGATGATGGTCGGCTCGGCATCCGTGCTGTTTTTTCCGTTCCGCTACTTCGGCTCGGCAGGAGTTGCGATACTTTACCTGTGTGCGGTGACCTTCGAACTTGTTATCAACTGATTATATGCCTGCCAATAAGAAATACCTGACCCAATCGCCCTGGCTGCGGCTGAGCAAAATCCTGGCCGGCAGCGTCGGCGGATATGCCGTTATGATGAGCCTGCATTTGTTTTTTGCGGCTTTCCTTCCTAAAGAAAATGTTATTATCACGGCCTGTTTTACGGGCTATCTCCTTTGGGCGTTCCTGTTGCTTTATGCATTCATCGCCACGAACGTATGGCGCGTGTGGGGGCTTTTCATTCTCCTGACGGTCGTGTTTGCGCTGCCTTATCTACTGAAATTCAACCTCAACCATGGATCCTAGGAAGTATAACATCTATTTTCACACCCATACCATCAGCGGGATTATCATTGCCGCGTTGTTGTACGTCATATTTTTTGCCGGGTCTTTTTCCTTTTTCAAAGACGATATTGCTGCCTGGCAAAAGGGGAGGTCGGAAGTAGGGCACCAGTTTGACCCGCCGTACAATCACCTGCTCGATTCGCTTTCGCAGCATTATAACCTCAGGGGGCGTAACTTCAATTTTTACCTGCTGCGCCAGGGCCAGGGAACATACGTGGATATGACCGCCTCACAGGACACAACCATCAGCAAACCCAAGCCGAAACCCAAAAAAGAGGAAGGACGAAGGAGAAGAGGGAGGGGCGGCGACGATGACGCGGCTTATTTTCGCTACCATTTTGCAGATAAGAAAGCGGGCGATTATTCCGACAGCTACGACATGGCTGAATTCCTGTACCGCCTGCATTTCCTGGCCCAGCTGAATCAGGTTGGTATCAATATCGGCACACCGTTTGGCTACCTGGTGGCGGGTATTGTCGCGTTCCTTTTCCTGTTCGCACTTATTACGGGTTTGCTGCTGCATTGGGATAAGATCAAATCCAATTTCTTCCTGTTCAGGCCGATGAGCAAATGGAAGACCGTCTGGACGGACATGCATACCGCTCTGGGCGTGATCGGTTTCCCGTTCCAGCTGGTATTTGCGGTGACCGGCGTTGTACTGATCGTCAATTATGTGTTGCTCACCCCATTTGCCAACCTGCTCTACAACGGCGATTCCGACAAGCTGTACGAAAGCCTGCAATACAACAAGACCATTAAGGTCGATTATACCTACAAGCCTATGAGCGGGACCTTCGATATGGATGCATTCGTAGGGAAATGGCAAAAGGAGTGGAAAGACGCCCAAATCTCGCGCATTTACATCCGCAACTACATGGACGAGAGCATGCAGGTAAGTCTCGAGGCAAAACCAAACGCCGAGACCAACTTCGCCGGATCGGGATTTGCGACAGTCAACATTGCCAGTGGAAAAGTGCTGGAACAAAAGTCGCCTAACACCGGCGGCAATTATATCGACGGCGTCAAGAGCCTTGTGTACCACCTGCATTTCGGCGATTTTGGCGGGAAACCGCTGCGGATCGTGTTCTTCTTACTGGGGCTGATGGGGTGCGCGGTGATCATTTCGGGTATTATGATCTGGCTGGTGGCACGTGACAAGGTCGCTACCGAACTCCGCAAGCGCCGGTTCAATTTCTGGGCGAGCAACTTCTTCCTGGCGGCCTGTCTGAGTATGCTACCCGTGACGGCATTTACATTTATCATGATCAAAATGCTTGATCACGTCGATCAGGCGGTGATTTACCGGACTTATTTTTACAGCTGGCTTGTGCTGGGTATTTACTTGATGGTACTTCGGAGCCTGCCTCGGATGAATCGTCATACCTTGGTCCTTTCGGCTGTTCTTTGTCTGGGTGTACCCATTGCAAACGGCATTTCGACCGGCCTGTGGATCTGGAATACCTGGCAGCAGGGTGCTTTCGACATTTTCTTTGTCGATGTATTGTTCATTGTCCTCGCGGGCTCGTGCGCATATGCATTTACCCGCGTGAATGCGGAGGCGAAGACTTTCAAGGTGCTCAGCTTGCACAAAGCACCCGAGAAAGTGCTAAAAGCAACCGTAGTCAGAGAATAGCTGCGTCAACGAGGCTGGGTTTGCCGTTGGTAATCCTCGCCCCATGCGCAAAGCGAATCCATAATGGGGATGAGGCTTTTGCCGATCTCCGTCAATTTATACTCCACCCGTGGCGGTGACTCTGCATAGGCCTCGCGCAGCAGAATACCATCCCGTTCCAATTGTTTCAGCTGTGCCGTAAGCGTCGCCTGCGTAATGTGGGGAAGCTTGCGGCGCAGCACACCAAAACGCATCGGGCACTCTTCCCTGATCCTGTTCAGGAGCATCAGCTTCCATTTCCCGCCAATGATATCGAGTGCGATATTCATCGGATTATTTTTTTCTGAAAAAGATTCAGAATCTTCATTTGTAATCGGTTGATCTACATTAATAGTATCGTTCGCCATACCTGGTATCGTCTTATAAACTACTTGATTACGAGCCTTGGTTGCCTGATTTTTGGCTGCATTTGAATGCGGACCGACCACTTCGGAACACCCTGATCATCCAACAACGCAATGAACATACAAATTTCAAAATGGCTTCTGTTAGCCATTATTTCGTCATCGGTATTCCTGTCCGTAATGGACATTTTCATCGTAAATGTGGCGATCCCGCACATTAAAGCCGGCATTCACAGCACGGATGGCGATATTCAGCTCGTAATTGCGCTGTACTTGCTGGGCTATGCGAGTTTCCTGGTGACAGGCGGCCGGGCAGGGGATTATTTTGGAAAAAAGAAGGTCTTTGTAGTGGCTATGCTCATGTTTGTGGCAACCTCGGCGGTATGCGGGTTTGCGCAAACACCCTGGCAACTGAATGTCGCCCGGTTTTTCCAGGGCGTCAGCGCTGCGTGGATGATCCCGCAGGGCATTACCTACATTCAGGAGCTGTTTCCCGCTGGTCGGGAGCGCGTCAAAGCCCTCGGTATTTACGGGAGTGTGGCGGGAAGTGCCTCGGTGATCGGCCAGTTTTTGGGAGGTATCCTGCCTGAAACGGACGCGTTGCTGGAAGGCTGGCGGCTTATTTTTCTTGTTAACTTACCCATCGGCTTGCTGGTGGTGCCGATGGCGCTGTTCCTCCTGCCTCCCGACCGGCGCCGGCAGCGTGCCGGATTCGATTTTTCGGGTGTACTCCTGCTCACGGGGGCGCTGGTGTGCCTGATATACCCGCTCATACGCGGGCGCGAATTGAACTGGCCGATGTGGTGCATCCTAATGCTCGTTGCAGGAAGTATTTTGCTGATACTTTTTGCAGGCGACCAAAAACAAAAGCGGTTGAAAGGCCGGTTGCCATTGCTGGACGTGCGGCTATTCGGTTTTCGCGATTTCAACATCGGGATGGCCGTTGTCCTGTTCTATTTCATGGTTCAGGATTCCTATTTCCTGATCAACGTGATGCTGCTTGAAACAGGGCTCGGATTCAGTTCGGCTGAAACGGGGATGTTCTTTGTGTTTCAGGGGTTGGGTTATGTAATCGCTTCACTCGTTTCGTTAGGGCTGGTCCCGCTGTTTGGCAAGAAAGTATTGCAGGCTGGCGTGGCGATCATGGTGGTCACACTGGCTTTACATATTGTGGTACTGAATGGCCCCGAGGTGGACCGACAATTGGTTTACCCAATCCTTTTTGCCTACGGCACAGGCTGCGGTTCGGTATTGCCCTCGCTGCTGGCCTTCGGACTGAAAAACATTCCGATAGAACTCGCAGGAGCTGCTTCGGGCACTTTTTCAACTTTTCAACAAACGGCAATTGCGCTGGGAATCGGGGTAATAGGAGGGATTTTCTTTTCCAGTCTCGGCGCGTCGCCGGATGCGGCGGAATACATTGAGGCATACCGTATTGCTACCGGTACCAATATAGTACTGCTGGCGCTGGTCGGATTGTTTTTGTGGTTGTTACCGGAGGATAAGGCGGTAAGCAGCGAAATTATGCTTTGATGCTTTCGTTTTTGGCTATTTTTTGAAATAGAGTGCGTTAAAGAAGTGCTATGAAGTCTGTGGATTAGTATATTTTCTCAAAATAGCGTTGCTGCATCTTTCATCGCCGTCCGATCCACGCGATTTACCTCCAACATAACTTTTTAAATACTTTGCCGCGGATTGTATATTATTGGTTATGAAAATCCACATCATGGGCGCCTCCTGCGCAGGCTCTACGACGCTGGGCGATGCGCTGTCAGCGAGGTTAGAAATACCCTATTTCGATACCGATGACTTTTTCTGGGAACGCTCGGACGTGCCTTACACGGTGCGCAGGGATGCGCCTACGCGAAGCAGGATGCTGCAAGAAGCCGTTTCCCGGAACGACAGCTACATTATCGGCGGGTCGCTGATCAGCTGGGGGAACGAGTGGCTATCGATGTTCGACCTGGTAGTTTTTCTTTACGTTCCTCAGGAAATCAGAATGCAGCGCCTGGTAAGCCGCGAAATCGAGCGGTACGGGGACATTATTTATACCGACCCGGTACGAAACCGTCTGTTCCGGGAATTTTATGATTGGGCTTCGAAATACGATGACAGGGATTTCACCGGTCGTAATGTGAGGATCCATGAAGAATGGCTCAGGGAGGTTTCGTGCCAGGTAGTGGAGATTCGCGGGGATACTGCGGTGGCCGAGCGGGTTGAACAGGTGGTGGCGGCGATGAATGGGGGGATAGGGCGGCCAGCCGTTAAACAAGCGAAATAGGCCAGATTGTAGAAACTTGCTCGAGTTGATCAAAGCATTGTTCCTGGTGGAACCGGTTTTGCTTTTTAGTCCGCTCAGGGCACTTAAAGCTAAATGGCAGGATATTTAGTCAGGCGTTAAAGCAAAAAACACTTAGCAAAAAGTTGCTAAGTGTTTCTGTTAAGAGCCCCCAGTCGGGATCGAACCAACGACCTACTGATTACAAGTCAGTTGCTCTACCAGCTGAGCTATGGAGGCCTTTTTCTTTGTGATACCGTTTGTTATTCCGTTATCATGGTGCAAAAGTAGTCGAGCGGGATATACAATGCAACCTTTTCAAAGTAATTTTTTTAACTTTTTTTTCAGGTTTTAGATAGCTTCCTGAATAATAGTGAGTTGGTGTTTCAACTCATTCAGCTGGCTTACCGCATTACTGATTTTTCTTTCGAATTCAGCTTTCAAACGATCCGAAGTTTTCGATTTCGCGAAGAATTCGATGTTATTCTGCCAAAGCGCAATGTCGTTTTCGAGCTGCGTGATCTTGCGGCGGATGTCGTTTTCCTTGCGGTAGAGGTTGCGGCTGCTTTCACCATCGCGTACCAGTTCCACTTCGCTTTCGAGCACGGCTTGTTCTTTTTCTTTAGTAGAAAGCTGGCCGATAGCGCTTACGTAGGTGTTGATTGCCGCGATATAACGCTTCTGGATCGCCTGCATGTCTTTCTTCGGCACAAAGCCTATCGACGACCATTCCGACTTGAATGCGCTCAGCAAATTGAGCGAAGATTCGTCCTTGTCCTTCGCCGCCGCTTCGATACGCTCGATCAGGTCGGTTTTCAGTTTCAGGTTGTTTTCAAATTCTTCTTCCACTTCCCGATTTTTGGCGCGTTTCTGGTCGAAATATGCGTCGCAAGCCTTTTTGAACCGGTCGTAAATGGTGTCCTTGAATTTTTCCGGAACCTGGCCGATGCCTTTCCATTTCTTTTGCAGCTCGATCACCTTCTGCGTGGTGGCCGGGTTGTCTTCACCAGTCGAAAGTACAGCTTCGGCTTCTTCGCAAAGCTGGTTTTTCAGGTCGAGGTTTTGCTCGCGTTTCGCTTCCAGCTGGCGGAAGAATTCGCCTTTGTTATTGAAAAACGTTTTCAGCGCAGCCCAGAACTTCTTGCTTAGTTCTTTCCCTTCCTCACGCGGCATAATGCCTTTCAAAGCCACCCATTGGTCCTGGAATGCCATAATATCCTTCGTTTTGGCATTCCACTCTTTAATGCTTCCGGAGTTATAAGTAGTGAACGGAACAATCGCTTCGTAGATTTTCAACTTTTGTTCGTAGTTCTCCTGCATGGATTTTTTCTGCTCTGCAAACTGGCCGCGCTGTGCGTCATAAAGGACGTCGAGTGCTTCTTTGAAGCGCTGCCACAGTTTTTCCTGGTCTTCTTTCGGGGCAGGGCCGAGGTGTTTGTATTCTTCGAAAATATGGTTGGCTTCGTTCAGGATTTCGCGCGTCATCGGGCGGCTTTCCAGCGATTTACCGAGTTCTTCCACTTTCTCGCACAACTCCGCTTTCAGCTCGGCATTGCGGCGGCGGTCGAGTTCCTTGAGTTCGAAGTAGATATTCCGGTTGCTGAAATAGCGGTCGATGAGTGCATTATAAGTTGCCCAAAGCGTACCGTTATGCGGGGACGCGACGTTGCCTGCGGCTTTCCATTCTTCCTGGATTTTCTTGAACTCCTCCCAGCTCGATTTCAGCCCGCTCGCATCCGTTTCGCGCGTGCCTTCCTCGTCCACGAGCCCGCGCAGGCGACCGAGCAAAGCGGTTTTTACATTGAAATTCTTCTCTTTTTCCTTCTCCTGGCTTTGGTAGAAGGCGTTTTTGAGGCCGCGGATTTCCCGGCTCAGCGAGTCGATCTTCTGCGTGTCCGCATCATATTTGTATTCGAACCCGTCTTCGCCACCTGTTTCTTCCACAAACGTTTTCAGCGCGGCTTCGCGGTCCTTTTGTTTGATCTGATCTACCACCGTACGAACCCCCTTGGCAACCGCTTCCGCTTTTTTCAGTTGAGCCGCAGTTGCACCTTCGCCGCGAACAGCTGCCAGTTCGTTTTCCAACAAGTTAACCAGTTGTTCCTTAGATAATTGGCTGTAATCCACATCAGGCGTCTCTTCCTCGTGCTCCTCCGTCAACTCATTGTTAAGATCAATTTCAAGGGTATCAATCGTTTTGGGTGCCAGGTCGTCCTGCTCTTCGCTTTTGACCCCTTCTTGTTGTTCTTGTGCCATCGTGATGCTTGTTTCGTACGTACGGTCTCTTATAGATTACAAATCTAATAATCTTTCCTCTGAAATGGCTACTTTTGGCATCCCAACATTGAACATATTAGTATCCAATGGATCATAACATTGCAAATATCCGTTACGATTATCAGCTCAAAGGGCTACTGGAAGCCGATCTCGATCCTGATCCGCTGAAACAGTTCAGGTTATGGTTTAACGACGTGCGCGAAGCCGACATTTCGGAAGCGAATGCCATGCTGCTCAGCACCGTACACGAGGGCCGCCCAACGGGCCGGATTGTGCTCCTGAAAGATCTCGACAGCAGGGGTTTTTCCTTCTTCACGAATTACGACAGTAAAAAGGGCCGGGAGATGGAGGCAAACCCACAGGTCGCGCTCACGTTTTTCTGGAAAGAGCTTGAAAGACAAGTCCGTATCGAAGGGAAAATCGAAAAGACTTCCGAAGCGGAGTCTAGCGAGTACTTCGCCGTGCGCCCGCGCGGAAGCCAGATCGGCGCCTGGGCATCGGCACAAAGTGAAGTGATACCAAACCGGGAATTTCTGGAAGAAAAAACAGAGGAATTAAAGGCCCGTTTCGAAGGCCAGCCAGTGCCGCGTCCGCCGCAT
>DATMSL010000040.1:0-2639 GCA_035565435.1 Dyadobacter sp.
CCCCGAACTCCGGTGTACCCAAATGGTAGAGATCGGCATCGCAAACAACCTGTTGCAGAAAATTGGTCGGCTTTTGCGGCCATACCGTCGCCAGAATGCATCCCTCCACCTCCGCGATCACCTCCTCTTCCACCTCTTCCGAACGAAGAAACTCGGCGGCCATTTCAGCGCCCCGTTTTTCGTGCCCGGCCGCCTCGCCGGTGCTATACCCCGTATCATGAAACCACGCGGCCGTTACGACGATAAAAGTCTCCTTGTCTTCCAACCGGTAATGGTTGGCGATCTTGACGGCACTGCCCACCACCGACTCCGTGTGAACGAGATTATGGTAGCTAAGCTGTGCCAGCGCCTTGGTACCAAAAAAATGGTGGACGTGATGCTTAACCTTGTCGAGCCGATGGTTATAGTTCATAGAACGTTCAGTTATGATGCTTCGTTAATTCCAGTCCGATTCCAGGTTCACACCCACGCGGAGCGCTTTGAGACCCGTAACTCCCTGCAAGTCTTCGAGATCGAAGAATTCCAGATCATCCAATAAAGTATTTTTTTCCTGCAAATACCGGATATAGCCTACATATTCTTCGGCCGATTTGCCATTGAAATACACGAGCGCGATCTTGCCCGGCTGGGTAAGTCGCTCGCCGGTTCCTTTCACATGCACCTTGTCAATGCGCTTCTTGATCACCTGGTACCGGATATTATAGGCGCCTTCCACATCGAACCGCCGCTCGTCGTCCCGAAAACTGATGTCGATGCTGCCCGAGTTGATGAAGATCAGCTGGGTAGTTTCGAGCGGCTTTTCCAGTTGCGGGATCAACGAATGCGTAATGCGGGCGATAGCCGCCATGGTCGTGAGTTGCCATAGGCGGATATTTTTCAGGTAAAGTTCGCTGAAACGCTTTTCCGGTTCAATGGACTGACCAATGTAAATGTCGTACTCGATACCGTCCGTCCGGAATTTCTCGAAATAGCAGGGGTATGACTCCTGGATTTCGTTCCGGAACAGATCCAGGTAGAGGTTAACCGACGAGTTGATCGCCTGCATCGACGCCTCCAACTCACGGCGGTTGGCAAATGCCGAGCCGTGGTCCTCGTCGATCATCTCAAAATATTGGTCAATGCGGTTGCGCAACACCAACTCGCCGGGATCCATGGCGCCCGAGCCGAACATTTTCAGACTTTCTTCCTTGAAATGCTCCAAGAATGGGTGCGCCTCGTTTTCGAGGAAATCCCGAATCTTCATTTCGTCGTTATCGGTGCTCTCGTCGGTGATCTCCGCAATCCATTTCCGGCATTTGAAGATCATCTCGTCGGCCAGCCCGAACCCGAGTTTTTGTTTAAGAACAGTAAAGGTTTCTATCAATACATTGAATTGAAGACGAAGATCTTCCCTGAGTGCCGCATTTCTTTCGAGGGTGGAATTCCGGATGTCGATTGCGCCGTACAGCGGGAATACGTTCCGAAACTGGATGCCTTCTATTTCCGCATTCTGCGGGTTCAGGGCCTTGTCGCGGATGTAATGCCAGGCGGTCTCGCGGAAGCGCCATTGCACGGCGGGTTGCAGCGAAGTAAACTTGTCGCGGATCACATTGTCGATCTGGACATTGAACTCGTCGATGTAATTGGTCATCATCTGCGCGATCCACGGCAATGCGATGTCCAGCTTCGCGAGCAAGCGTTCATCGATCGACTTTTGTTCTTTGGAATATACTTCCAGTACGCCTACTACCTTGTTATCGTGGTAAACGGGCAGCAATGCATAAGCTTCCACGCCATCGTTTTGCAGAATACGGATAAAGTCCTGCTTCTTCGGATCTTCCGCACCGAGGTTACGGAGGAGCAGCGTTTTCGGCGCCTCGAAATACTGGGTAGCCATATCGAGGTAAGTCTGCTCGGCCATGTCATTCTCGGTAGCGGCGCTCATAAGCTTACTGAACAGGATAGAACTGCGGTCGAAGACGAGCTTGTTGTTCACGCGCAGCACGGCCATGAGTCCGAAATCGACCCCAGCGTTTTCAACCAGCATTTTCAAAGCCCCTGCCACGTAGTTGAAATACGTTTTGGGGTCATAGGAAGCGCGGTCGAGGATGGTATTCTTGATATTTTCGACGGCGTGCTCGGCGGTTACGTCGTTGAGCGTAATCACCGAGAAGCCCTCGAAATGGAAGAGGCTGTGCGGCAATAAGGTTGAAAATACATTCAAATCGAAATTCTCCTGCAAGTCGGAGCGTAATGTATCGAGGTCGAGCTCGGGGAGGCTGCCTTTGGCATATACTTCGCAAAAACTGTTGTCGATATGCACCCTGTAAAACTTCTGCAGGCCCGAATCGTCGTCCTTCAAAGTAATGATCATATCCGGATGGTGCAGGGGTGGAAAATGGTAGAGCTTTTCCAGTATAAAGGAATAAAGCATCTGCATTTTCTGCTTATAGTTGACCCCTCGGTCTTCGATGAGATCGCACCGCATATTGCCATCCTGCTGAAAAAGCAGGCTATAAAAGCCCGACGTGCCGTAAAAAACAATAGGGCTGACGGGAGCACTCAACGCCCAGAAAACTTCCTTTTCGTTGGCGATAGGTGGCATGAGCATGCCATAGATCAAACTCAGTTCCTCTTTATAGTTGGTGACTTCCGAGAGC
>DATMSL010000041.1:0-6593 GCA_035565435.1 Dyadobacter sp.
CATATGTGTGTGCGTATATGTATGTAAGTGTGAGCAGCAAGCATTTTGTCACGAGCTTGGTAGAGGTTTTCAAAGCGAGGCGTTTATGTGATGAAAATATCAATATAAACGCCCCTGTAACCTTTAAATACTTTCGATATACCAAACTATTTTTTCATCAGGCCATTCCTGAACTGAAAACTGGCGCTCTGGTACCACGCAATGGCTTCGTCGAGCAACTGCGTATTTTGTGACGCCGGAATCGTAGAGCCATCCGTAAAATTAGGAGTAAAGGTTGCGGCAAACCGCTGGGGTTTCAATACGATCAGTGAATCGTGTTTGATGTATCCGAGGCTCTGGTAGGTGCTCACAAATGCGCGCTCGCGGCCGGGTTCGAGTTTGAAAATATCGTAGCCAAAGAACTTGCTTCGGTAGGAGAAATTGAGCAGCCCCAAAACGGTTGGTCCGATGTCGATCTGGCTCATAAGCCTTGGCATCACGCCGGGTTCGATGAACCCTGGGGCATATATCATCAGCGGGATTTTGTATTTGTTCACCGGCAGGTCGGTTTTGCCGGCGCTGGACGCGCAATGGTCGGCCACGATGACGAACAATGTGTTTTTGAACCACGGCTGGGTTCGGGCATTGCGGATGAACTGGCCGATGGCGAAGTCGGTATATTTTACGGCTCCTTCGCGGCTGGTGTGGGAGGGGATGTCTATCCGTCCTTCGGGATAGGTGTAAGGGCGGTGATTGGAGGTGGTCATAATGTGGGCGAACACGGGCTTGCCGGTCTTCGAAGCGGAGCCGATTTCGCGCGTCGCAAGTTCAAAAAGATTCTCGTCGGCCACCCCCCAGATGTTTTCGTAGTCGATTTCCTTTTTGGAAAGCGCAGTCCGGTCGACGACGCCGTAGCTGTTATGGCCGAAGAAGTAGCCCATGTTATCGAAATAGCCATAACCGCCGTAAATGAAGCGGGTCTGATACCCTTTACTTTGGAGTACGCTGCCCATGGAGAAGAGGCCTTCGTTATGCGGCCGGCGTACGATGGATTGCCCCGGCGTAGGCGGCGTGCATATCGACAGCGCCTCCAGCCCACGGACTGTGCGCGTGCCGGTTGCGTAAAGGTTAGTGAAAAGCAAGCTCTGGCGGGCCAGGGAATCAAGTGCCGGCGTGATGCCCTGGGTATTTCCGAAACTTCCAAGGAAGTCTGCGCTGAGGCTTTCGACGCTGATCAGGATGATATTTTTGTGCAGCTCTGTGCCGGTATTGACAATATCCCTTTCAATGGAAAACTGTTTATGATCGGTAAATCGGCTTTCCGGTGTTTTCACCAGTGTTCGGATGGTCGACGATACCTGCTGTTCGTCGAGTTTGATATAAAACTGATTGTAATCCAGCTCATTGTTGAGGTATGCAGCAAAGAGCTCGTACATGCCGTTCCCGGCCAGCTCGTTGACGAAGACGTTGCGGCTAAACTGCCGGACTTTATTGTCGACCGTCAGGAAAACCGTGGTAACGATAGCAAAGTATACGCCCACCACCAGCGACCGCTTTCCGAAACGCATTTGGGCAAAGGCAAACCGGCCGGATAGCCGCGATACCAGTACTGTGAGTAAAACCGTGAGCACGAGCAATACGCCTATGATCGTCTCCACAGGGTATGACTGGCGGATATTGCCCACCACTTCCTGCGTGTAAACCAGGTAATCGACCGCGATAAAATTGAACCGGGAGCCGAATTCGTCCCAGAACACCCACTCCGAGACGGCATTCAGCAAAAGCAGGAAAACCAGGATGAACTGTAAAATGCCTGCGGCTATTCTGAACCCGATTTTGCCCGCATATTTGGTAGGAGTTATCCAGCCGAGTAACATGACCGGAATAAGGAAATACAGGGAATTGAGAATATCATAAAACAGCCCGATGCCAAACATGCCGAGTATGTTGGTAATGCTGTAATCGACCCCGCTGCCGGCTTTTAGCATCAATGTGATCCGGGTCAGCATCGAGATGCCGATCAATAGCATTGCAATAATGAGAGGGCGTGATAAAAAGTCTGATTTTGAGCGTAATATGCTCGATGTTTCAACTCCCTGAGTGGCAGTATCCATTTAGTTAGGTTTTGTTAGGTCGTGTCAGTTGGGCTAATGTACCGTGTCAGGCGCCCAACGTACCATTGAATTCTGAATTCTTTTTGAATTTCCGAGTGGGCGGCTAAGGTATTTTGTAGTTTTGAACCCAGCGAGTTACCAAACCTACATTTCAAGCCATCGCAACATGATCGACAAACTTGCCCTGATTTATATTGAGAATAAAAAAATACTGGCTGCCAGAAGCCGCGGACGGGACATCTACTACATTCCCGGCGGTAAGCGGGAGCCGGGAGAATCGGACGAAGAGGCATTAGTGCGGGAGATCTATGAGGAGATCAGCATGTCGTTGGATCCTTCGTCACTGAGGTTTTACGGGGAGTTTCACGCACAGGCGCACGGGCAGCCCGAGGGCGTGCTGGTGAGGCTCAGGTGCTATACCACCAGCGAGAGGGGAGAGGTGAAAGCCGCCGCGGAGATCGATGAAGCTTCCTGGCTGGGTTATGCAGACCGTCCCAGCGTGTCGCTGGCCGCACAATTGCTTTTTGACGATTTGCATGCAAAAGGATTCCTTGCATGAATTACGCTTTGTCGATTAATGAATGCCGTTGGTCGACGTGTGGAACAAATGCAGAGGCTTTCGGATTATGCCGTCAATGAGTATTCGTTAGCCAAAATTTCAAATGTCAGATTTTAAAATAGCAAAGACGGACTGGGAGCCCGGGCATGGGCTCATTGTCACACATATCAGCGGCGATTTGGAGAAGCAGGACGTGGTGCGCTGGGAGCAATCACTTCACGAAGCGCTCGACAGGATCGAAGACGGGGGCACGTTCAGTATATTCGTGAACATGCATGGCTTCACAGCCCTGAACCTGGAAGCGCACAAGTATTTTCGCACCATCGTGCCGCTGACCCTGGCGGATTACGGTTGGAAAGTAGGTTACGTGGCGATGTTCGAAGAGGAGGCCGAAAAGCTCGTGGTTTCCAGCAAGCGTAATGTACGGTGCGTCGCTGTGGCGCATTGCCACCAGGATGCTACGAAAATCGAGAAATACGAATCGCTTTACAGCAGTCCGAATGAGCGGTTTTTTACGGATTCCAAAAAAGCGGAAGCCTGGATACGCAGTATTGCCTGAACTTGCCGGGCCCGCCGCAAAACGGAAGGCTTTACTTTGCCGCATTTCAGGCTTCTTCCTGAATATACTTTTTATGTTCCTTGCCCCATTCGATCATCGCGAGAATGATGTTTCCAAAGGTTTTACAGTAGGGGGTCGATTCGTATTCCACCAGCACCGGGGAGTCGGGGTAGACGGTGCGCTTGATGAGCTTGTTCATTTCCATTTCTTTCAGCTCCCGGGAAAGCATTCGCGTGGTAATGCCCGGAATGCTCCGCTCTATTTCCCGGAAACGCTTGTTCCCGTTGCATATCGAATTGATAATGGGCAACTTCCATTTGCCGCCGATGACGTAGATCGTGTCTTGAAGGGCCTTCACTTCTTCCACTTGATTCCTGACTAATGCTGCTTTTGCCATAACCGTAGTTGGTATACTCTGTGATACTGATTACAAAGTTATACCAATAGACGGTAATTTTGTTCCATTCAAATCAAATTTTATCTAAAATGAACGGGCAAAAGACCATTTTCATAACAGGTACCAGCAGTGGGCTGGGCAAATTAACCGCTAAATATTTCGCGGAAAACGGCTGGAACGTAGCCGCGACTATGCGTACGCCCGAAAGGGAAACGGAACTGACGGAATACGAGAACGTCCGGATCTTCAAACTGGACGTGACAGATCCCGCACAGGTAAAAGCAGCCACCGAACAGGCGATCGAAGCATTTGGGAAGATCGACGTCGTGATCAACAATGCAGGTATGGGCACTTACGGTGCGCTCGAACTGGCGAGAGAGGAAGATATCGACTGGCAGTTTGCGGTCAACACGCGTGGCCCGATCAACGTGATCCGTGCATTTCTGCCGCATTTCAGGGGGAATGGTGGTGGGATGTTTATCAACATCAGCTCTTTTATGGGTGTTACCACCGCGGTGCCGCTGGGCTCGTTGTATAATATGTCGAAGTTCGCGTTGGAAGGACTGATCGAGGGATTGTACTACGAATTGAAACCGCTGAATATCGACCTGCGGCTCATCGAGCAAGGCGGCTCGAAGGGGAATAATTTCAAGGAGAGCATCGTGTGGAATACCCATCCGGAAATTACTGCATACGACGAACTGACGAGCAAACTTCAATCCATTATGGGGAGTGCCGACCAGGGCCAGCTCGACGATCCAATGGAAATTGTGAAAGTAATTCATAGCCTCGCCATGCGGGAAACCAATCAATTCAGGAACGTAATAGGTGCGACGGGAAATCAGCTGATGCAATTACGGAATTCCCTGCCTATTGAAGAATATATGGAGGCAATGCGGAGCTATTTTTGAATTGTAAAGTTTTTGAAAAGGTGGCGAAGCTAATTCGCCACCTTTTTAGCGATTAGACAATGGATGTTGCGGTTAAAAACCATTTGTCAAACATTTCGGGCATTAGTACCAATGTAATTTGTTAGTAATCGAAGTTATATTATTTTGGGAGAATAAACTTAAAAACAGGTTCGATGCTATCAGCTGTTCTGTTATTTATGGGTTTGCGAGGAATGGAAATTATGTTTTTGTTCGTGCTGCTCCCGTTTGCCGTCACCATCTGGGCATTGATAGATGCCGTCAAGAGTGATTTCGAAAAGGATATTAACAAATTGGTGTGGATCATTGTGATCATTTGTTTTCCCTTTTTTGGAGGTATACTCTACTATTTCCTGGGGCGGAGCCAGAAAGTTAATTATTAACAAAGGTAAGACGGATATAATCCTGGTTATTACAATTGCCGGGTGTAACCCTGCTCTTTTTGTTTTGCTAAAAGGGCTTTCAGCTCCTTTACAATTTCAGGGTGGTTTTTAAATAAATTAGCAGCCTCCGCGGGATCATTTTCCAAATCATAAAGCTGTCCTTCCGGGTCGGCGGCGTCGCCTTTCGACGACCACCCGCCGCTGCCCTTGCCATCAATAAATTTCCATTTGCCGCGCCGGATCGCGAACATGCCGTCGATCGAATGGTGGATAATGCTCGGCCTCACGGGCGCGGGATCGCCTGCGCTACGTAGTAAAGGAGCGAAGCTGAAACTGTCCTGACCAGCATTCCGGTCAAGTTTTTGCCCGGTAATGGATGCCAGTGTTGCCATCAGATCCGTGAGGCAAATGGTTTGAGCGGTTTTGCCGCCTTTCGTAACGACTGCCGGCCAGCGGACAATGAACGGAACGCGGTGCCCGCCTTCCCATATATCGGATTTTTCGCCCCGGTAAATGTAGTTGGCGCGGTGGGCGGGGTAGATTTCCTGGTCGCCGGGTTTCCAGTCGGCACCGTTGTCGGAGGTGAAAATGACGAGGGTGTTGTCGGCAATGCCCAGACTGTCGAGTGTATGCATTAGAGCGCCTACGACGGCATCGGTATGGTGTACGAAATCGCCGTAAATTCCTGCCTTGGAGCTTCCATTATGTAATTCGGACGGCAGCCATGGCGTGTGCGGGCTGGACAGTGGCAGATATAAAAAGAATGGCTTAGACTGGTTTTGAGCAGCGCCTACGATAAAGTTTTTCGCTTCCTGCCCGAAAACGTCCAGCGTTTTTCGCAAATCGAAACTTTGCGAACCTTTGCCGTCGCGCCAGAAAACCCCACGGGGAGTTTTGTTGCCGGCAATGTCGGTCAAACGAGGATCTGCGGGCTTTCCATTTTGCAGGTAAATATAAGGGGGAATATCCAGCGAGGCCGGAATGATGAAACTGTGGTCGAAACCCAGGTTGTTTGGACCAGCGGTAATGCCTTTTTCGAGAGCCAGATTGTCGGTTTTGGTCCAGTCGGCATCATACTCAGCTTGGCTGATGGCTTTGGATGGATCGTTTTTAGTCCAATCAAGCCCCAGGTGCCATTTCCCTACGACGCCCGTCCGGTAGCCGGCTTTTTTCATGAGGTCGGCGACGGTAAAGCGGTCGTTTTCGATAAGCATAGGCGAATAGCCACCCAGAACGCCCTTTTTAAGCCGTGAACGGAATGCATACCGGCCCGTGAGAATTCCGTAGCGCGTAGGCGTACATACGGCCGAGCCCGAGTGCGCATCCGTGAAGACAAGTCCGTCGGAGGCGAGTTGGTCCAGATTGGGCGTCCGAATCTGCGAATCGGGGTTAAGGCAGGAGAGGTCGCCAGAACCGAGATCGTCGGCAAGGATATAGATCACATTCGGTTGGCGTGCGAAACCTTCGGCCAGACCCTTTCTGCGGAAAACCAGCAAGGCCGACGACGCCAGCAAAAGCATCAGAACCGTATAGCTCAGATTAGGATAATTTCGAAACATAACGAAACGGGTTCCCCATTCGGGATGGGGCGGGGTTAAGGAATATTCTACTAGCTTACTAGTCAAATAAAGAGAAAGACCAGGAAATTTGCAAAAAGTGCAGGGCAAAAAAAT
>DATMSL010000042.1:0-6399 GCA_035565435.1 Dyadobacter sp.
CGAAAGATGTACTTCTTATCCAATCTTCGGAGCTATGTGTGCCTGGAAGGCCGGCTCCCGGGAGGATGGTGGTTTCCAATTGTCCCCGTTTCACAGCCCCGTGCTGTTCCTGTTGTTGACCCCCTGACGATTTTCTGAATATTCGGTAACAGCTGATCGGCATATGAGGCTTATGCAGATCATGAACTTTCCGTGTATCCGTACCATCCAGGCATGGACCTGTCTGTTGTTACGTATATGCATGAGGGTAAGCCTTCTTATGCCTCGAGTATCCATTTTATTCACCACAAATAATGATCAAACATCTATTCCGCCTGTTATTGCTGACGGGCTTGGTATTCACAGGTTTTTACCGTGCCGCGGCGCAGGACGCCATTACGGGTGTGGTAAAAGACGAGTCGGGGCAGGGCCTGCCCGGCGCGACGGTGGTCGAGAAAGGTTCCGCCAAATACGCTTTGACGGACATCGACGGGAAGTTCAGTATCCCGCCGGCCAAAGAGTTTCCGTTTACGTTGCAAATCAGCATTACCGGTTTCCAACAGCAGGAAATCGAGATTTATGAACAACCTGCCGAGGCGGTGGAAATCGTTCTGAAAACCGCCAACTTGCTCGATGAGGTTGTGGTGGTAGGGTATGGGGAACAGAAGCGGAAGGACATCACGGGTTCCGTCGCCTCGGTCCCTATCGAAATCAAAAGCCAGCCTGTCGCTTCTGTTGAACGCCTTTTACAGGGGTCCGTCGCGGGCGCAGTGGTAACGCAGACGTCCGGGCAGCCGGGCGGGGGCGTGAGCGTGCAGATACGCGGGAACAACTCCATTACAGCTGGCAGTGACCCATTGTACGTAATCGATGGTTTTCCTGTTAATAACGACTACGGCGTTACGGATGCCGGTGTGACCGACGGGTCGAAAATCAACCCGCTTTCTTCGATTAATACCGCTGATATCGAAAATATCGACGTTTTGAAAGACGCTTCGGCAACAGCCATTTACGGTTCGCGCGGTGCGAACGGGGTGGTTATTATCACGACTAAAAGCGGTGCAAAGAATAAGTCATCCGTTAATTACGACGCGTATTACGGCTCGCAGAAAGTACTCCGTACCATTCCTTTGCTGAATGCGGCGCAATGGTGGCAGCTTAGAAAAGACGCAGCTGCGAACTCCGGCAAAACGGTTTCCATTCCGACCATTGCGGGTTACTCGCTCGATACCACCGGCGCAGGTACCGACTGGCAGGACGCCGCATTCCGCAGCGCTTCCATCCAGAGCCATAACCTTTCCATTCTCTCAGGATCGGATAAAACAAAGCTTGCAATTTCGGGTAACTATTTCAAACAGAATGGGATCCTGCAAAACACCGACTTCCGCCGTTTCTCGGCGCGCATTAACCTGGACCATCAATATAATGACCGGTTCCGCATTTTCACCAGCCTGAATGCGAGCAACACCAAAGCGAATGTGGCCCCCACGGCGATCGTAGGTAACCTGCTGCTCACGCCTCCTGCATTACCTATTTATCAGGATAATGGCACATTCGTAGTAAACAGCCCGTTCGAATCGGCATTGCAGAACCCGATCAACTCATTGTACAACCAGCTGAACGAGACCATTACCAACCGTTTCCTCGGAAATGTTTCGGGTGAATATACCATAGCGGATGGTTTGAAGGCCAAGGTCCTTATCGGTGCCGACGTGGTGGGCAATAAGCAGAACCGCTATCTGCCAAGTACGACGTCGGAAGGGGCGGCATTGAGCGGCGATGCAATCGTGGGTTCGGTATTTACCAGCAACTGGCTGAACGAGAATACAATCAGCTATGATAAAGAGCTGAATGAAAAGAATAAAATCAACGCGGTAGCCGGTTTTACCGCACAAGTATCGCAAAGCAAAGGCGCCATTGCCGAAGCAGCAGGTTTCGCAACGGATGCATTTGAGTACAACAACCTGGCTACCGGTATTACCAACATTGCGCCGCGTTCATTGGCTAACAAATGGTCGCTGGCTTCCTATCTGGGTCGTATCAACTACATTTTCGACGAGCGTTACCTGTTCACGTTCACCTTCCGTGCGGATGGTTCGTCCAAATTCGGCAGCGGCAACAAATGGGGCTACTTCCCGTCGGCGGCGATCGGCTGGAATGTGAACGAAGAGAAATTCTTCCAGCGTTTCAAAAAAATCAGCCTGCTGAAATTGCGTCTGAGCGCCGGACAGACCGGTAACCAGAACATTCCGGCCTACCAATCGCTGTCGCAGCTGAGCTATTTCCGCTATAATTTCTCGAACACGACCGTGTCCGGTTTTGCACCGAATACCGTTCCTAACCCGAACCTCGGCTGGGAAAAAACGTTTCAGACAGACTTTGGTGTCGATCTTGGTTTGTTCAAAAACCGCATTAACATTATCGCGGACTACTACTACAAGAAAACCACTGACCTGCTCCTGACGCGCACAGTACCAGGTACTTCTGGTCTGTCGGATTTCTACAATGGACAAGCTTCCGTAGTTTACCAGAACATCGGTGCGGTTTCCAACCAGGGTGTTGAGTTGTATATCAACTCAAGAAACACGGAAGGCGCTTTCAAATGGAACACGATTTTTATTGTTTCTAAAAACACCAACAAAATCCTGAGCCTGGGCGACGGCGTAGACCAGATCATTCCGGTCATTTCCGCGCCTTCGATTGCGAAAGTCGGTTATCCGCTCGGTTCGTTCATTGTGTATAAAACCGATGGCATTATCCAGGAAGGCGACGCGCCACTGACTCCGCAGCAAAACAAAAGCCCGGGTGGCCAGAAGTACCAGGATATCAATGGTGATGGCGTCATTACACAAGCAGGCGACCGCGTGGTAATCAAAAACCAACCGGCTTTGACAGGAGGTATTACCAACACATTCAATTACAAAGGTTTTGACCTGACGATCTTCTTCCAGGCATCACTCGGCGGCAAATTGTACAATGCCAACCGCGCAAACCTTGAACTAGGAACGGGTTATGTGAGCGCCTCCACCGTAGTACTCGACCGCTGGACGCCGACCAACCCCAATACCGACGTAAAAGCAGCCTACCAGGACCCTGCGATCACGATTTCGGACCGCTTTATCGAAGATGCAACCTATTACCGTCTGAAAAACCTCTCATTCGGCTACACTTTCCCGAAAGAGTTGCTCTCGAAGCTGCGCATCGAAAACCTGCGCGTGTATGTGTCAGCACAAAACCCGAAAACCTGGACGAAATACACCGGTTTCGATCCGGAAGTAAGCTTGAACGGCCAGTCGCTGATCAATAAGGGCGTAGACCAGGGTGTGTATCCTAACAACAAATCCTATCAGGTGGGTCTGTCCCTCACATTCTGATAACCACCATTCCAAAATTGATTGAAATGAAAGCATTTAAATATATTCTGTTGGGTTTCACGGCATTCGCGTCGCTCTCGTGCGAGGAATTCTTGAAAGAAGAGCCCGAGGCATTTTTGTCGGAAGACCAATATTACAAAACGCAGGCCGATGCGGTGAATGCCGTGAATGCGGTGTATTTCTTCCTGAATTCCGGCGGTTCGTCCATCCAGACTCCCTATAATACGCTTTTCAACACCGGTATGAACATGGCCGGTGACGACGAGGATCCGGGACCGGGCGCTACCAATCCCGACGTGCGTTCGCTTTCAGTATTGGCGCATTCGTCGACCAACCTGCGCATTTACGAAATCTGGCAGCAGCATTATGCGGCGATTAAGAAAGCAAATGTGGTGTTGGAGAAAGTACCGGCCATTCAGTTTGATGAAGCATTGAAAACGCGTTTACTGGGCGAGACCAAGTTCCTGCGCGCATTGTATTATTTCAACCTCGTGCGCTTGTACGGCGATGTTCCGCTGATCCTTGAATATCAGAAATACGTGAATGCCGCAGATTATGCCATTGCCAAATCCCCTGCGGCCGACATTTATGCCCAGATTGAGAAAGACCTTATCGAAGCCGCGGCGGTGCTTCCGGCTACGTATGCGTCGCCCAACGTAGGGCGCGCGACGGCGGGAGCAGCCAAAGCATTGCTCGCGAAAGTGTATCTCGCGCAGGCATCGTTTCCCCTGAAAGTGAGTGCGAAATATCAGAGTGCTGTGAACAAAGCTGAGGAAGCCCTGTCGGAAGTTGACGGTGGAACGGGCAACTACGGTTATGATCTGGTTGCCAACTACGCCGAAGTTTTCCTGCCCGCATTCAAGAATAACAAGGAGCATATTTTTTCGGCGCAGTTTAAATCCAATTCATTGGCACAGGGTAACAACGAATGGCCGCGTTCGATCCTGTCGGGTGTACCGGGCCTGAATGGTAACTACGCGCACATGGTGCGGTATTACACGCAGGGGAACGACAAGTTTTTCAGCATTTACAAGCTGTTCAAGCCGGGCGATAAACGTCGTGACGTAACGTTCGTGAGAAGTTTTACCAGTCCGTCCAATGGCCGTAAATATGCACTTCCCATCGCGAATGCAGCGGTACCAAACGATTCGACGCCATTCTGGAACAAATGGGCGGACCCTGCTTCGACGGCGGTTACCAACCAGTCGGCCGCCAACGTGCCCATTATCCGCTATGCTGAATTGCTGCTGATCCACGCCGAGGCCGAAAACGAGGCGAATGGCCCGACCGTCAAAGCGTACAAATCGCTGAACAGAGTGCGCAAACGCGCAGGATTGCCAGATCTGACGACCGGGCTCACCAAAGACCAGTTCCGTGACTCGGTGTACCTCGACCGCCGTTTGGAATTGACCTATGAATACCAGCGCTGGTTCGACCTGATCCGTCAGCGTGATGCGAACTACAACAGCACATTTGTAGCGAATCAGGTGAAAGTGGGCAAGACCAATGCGGCTCCGAAGCACGTCTACTATCCGATCCCGCAATCGGAGATCGACAACAACGCCCTGTTGAAGCAAAACCCGCTTTGGGAGTAACACCGATTTTGTAATCTGTTGGAATTGAATGAATCATAATACCTCCCTTTGGATTCGTCTGGTCTGGGCATTGGCGGTCATTTCGCCGGTGCCCGGGCTGGCACAGAAGCAGTCCGAAAAGCCCAACATCGTGCTGATACTCGCCGATGATATGGGTTTTTCGGACCTGGGAAGCTTTGGCTCCGAAATTAATACCCCTAACCTGGATAAACTCGCACAGGAAGGCTTGCGCATTACACAATTTTACAATAGTGGTCGTTGCTGCCCCTCGCGTGCCGCCCTGCTCACGGGCCTGTACCCGCATCAGGCGGGCATGGGCGACATGGTGCAGGACAAAGGCACGCCTGCGTACCAGGGATATTTGAGTAAAAACAGTGTTACCATTGCCCAATTGCTGAAAACGGTCGGTTATAACACCATTGTTTCGGGCAAATGGCACGTGGGGTTGATACCCTCGGCCTGGGCGGTGAACCGCGGGTTCGATCAGTCGTTTACCCTTCAAAACAATGGCAGCAGCTATTTCAACTCCGAGCCGCTTTATAATGACGGGCGCACGGTTACTTTTCAATTAAACGGCCGCGAAATACAGCGGTACGATACTTCACGCTATCTCACACAAGCCATTACCGATTTTGCGGTCCAGTCGATTGACCGTGTGAGGTATCAGCCTGATCCGTTCTTTTTATACCTGGCCTACAATGCACCGCACTGGCCGATCCAGGCTTTGCCGGAGGACATTGCACGCTACAAGGGGAAGTACTTGCAGGGCTGGGATGCATTGCGTGAAGCCCGTTACCGGAAGCTGGTGGATTTGGGGATTATTCAAAAAGAATGGAAGCTCTCGCCACGGTATGAGAGAGCGCCGGAATGGAATGCATTATCCGCTGCGGAGAAAGATCAATGGGATACCCGGATGGCCATTTACGCTGCGATGATCGACCGGATGGACCAATGCATCGGGCAAGTGCTTGACAAAGTAAAAGCCATTGGCCGGGAACGGAATACGCTCGTGATTTTCTTGTCCGACAATGGCGGCAGCGGTGATACCGTCCGCGAATGGAGTTATGTAACCCAAAAAACGGGAGAGCCGGGTTCGGCACATTCGATCGACAGCTATGATCCGCCGTGGGGTAATGCGAGCAATACACCGTTCAAGCTTTTCAAAAAGAATACCCACGAAGGCGGCATCTCGTCGCCGTTTATCGCCTGGTTTCCGAGAAAAATAAGGGCTAATGCATTGAGCACGCAGGTAAGCCACATTACCGACATTATGCCGACGATTCTGGAAGTTGCGGGTGCTAAATATCCCGAGGTATTTGGGGATGAAAAGCTTACACCGCTCGCAGGCAGTTCATTAACCCCATTATTTCAAAAACCTCAAGCCACGCACCCGAAAACCATTTTCTGGGAGCATGAAGGCAGCCGCGCGGTGCGCAAGGGCGACTGGAAAC
>DATMSL010000043.1:0-13497 GCA_035565435.1 Dyadobacter sp.
AAAGTTATAAATCTGTACTTCCCTATTTCCTGAGTTTCATCATTTCGTTACCCGCTTTCTCACAGGTTACTGCCCCAACAGCCCCTTCCGGAACTGCCCCGACGTCTACCGGCGCCCAGGGTACACCGCAGTCAGGCCCGAGAGGTAATACTGGCACCACGGGCGGTAACACGCAATCGGGTACCGGCAATCCGCAAGGCACTACCCAGCAAGGCGGAACTCAGCAGGGAGGCAACCCGCAGCCAGGGAATCCGCAGCAGGGAAACGACGGTCAGGGGGGTGACAAAGGCAAGAATGCCGCGAATCAGAACGGCCAGAATCCCGAAGGCGGCGACCAAAGCAAGATTAATACCAGCACCAGCACCAAGCTGACTCCCGAAGAACAAGCGAAAGAAGCATTTCGTCAGAAAATCTACGGCTATTCAATTTTTGCGGACAAAAATCTGGGACTAATCCCTGACTTACAAATCGTTACACCAACCACATACGTTGTTGGACCGGGTGACGAATTGAAGATATATCTGTATAATTACGCAGAAAGCACCTACGAAACGATCGTCAACAAGGATGGTTTTATCAGCATTCCCCGTGTTGGAAATGTGATGGTAGCGGGTCGTACGATCGAAGAAATCAAGAAAATCCTGATTGACAAATTTGCCAAATTCGTACCGGGAATGATCGGTACGGGTGGCGAAGGAGCCCGCACCAAACTGATGGTTACGCTGGGAGAAGTTCGTTCCGTAAAAGTTTTTGTAACGGGCGAAGTGGTCAACCCGGGGACTTATACGGTGTCCTCCCTGTCGTCTGCATTCAATGCTTTATATCAGGCCGGCGGCCCTAACGAAATTGGATCTTTCCGTGAAGTGCGCGTTGTTCGTCAAGGCAAGGTTGTATCTAAACTCGACATTTATGACTATCTCGTAAATGGCAAAATTGACGGCGATATCCGCGTACAGGAAAACGACAACGTAGTGGTAGGTTATTACCTGAAACGCACCGAAATCGCCGGTATGGTGAAACGTCCGGGGATTTATGAATTAACGCCGGAAGAGAAATTGGGCGATGTGCTCCGCTATTCGGGCGGTTTCAGCGACAAGGCTTACCGTGCCAGACTAAAAATTCAGCGCATTACTTCCAAAGAACGTAAGATTTTAGACGTACCGGAAGAGCAATACGACAGCTTCGAAATGGCAACCGGCGACTCGATCAACGTAGAGACAGTCCTTGACCGTTTCGAAAATATTGTCACTGTTGAAGGCGCGGTAATGCGTCCGGGTGAGTACTCGCTCGATAACAGCCCTACCCTGAAAAAACTGATTGAAAACGCACAGGGAATGCGTGAAGACGCATTTGTCGGTCGCCTGAACGTACTGCGCACCCGCGAGGATCTGACGATTCAGACCATCCCTATCAACTTTACCGATGTATTGAACGGCGTAACACCTGACCTCGTACTGACGCGTCTCGACCAGATCATCGTCCCATCGAGATTCGAAATGGCGGAAACGGCATTTGTGAGCGTGGAAGGAGAAGTGAACAATACTAAAATCGGTGAAAATGAGGGCAAATTCCCATACACGATCGACATGACGCTTGAAGACGTGCTGGTGCAGGCTGGTGGTCTGAAAGAATCAGCCTATACTTCGGAAATTGAGGTTGTCAGAAGAAAAAGAAATTCGGTAGCCGGTGCAGCAAATGCGCAGATTTCGGAGGTCTATAAGTTTAATGTAAACCGCGACCTGTCCCTGAATTCAAAAGCGACCAATTTCGTATTGTTCCCATTCGACCAGGTGATCGTTCGTAAATCGCCCAACTATGTGGAGCAGCAAACGGTTTTCGTGGAAGGTGAAGTGTTGGTAACAGGTCCTTATACGATCGTCAATAAGAACGACAAGATCAGCGACATTATCAAAAGAGCGGGCGGCCTGACCGAGCTTGCTTATCCGGAAGGGGCGACGCTTTTGCGCCGCACAATCGTGAAAAACCTCGACGAGCCGGTAGATTATACAGAAGTTCAGCAAACAGAGAAGCAAATCAAGCAAGGAACGCTTACCGGCGACCTGCCGAACGTAAAAGAAGAGAAAATCGGTATTGTACTGAAAAATATTCTGAAAAACCCGGGTTCATTCGAAGACCTTGTCGTACAGGAAGGCGATATTATCCGCATTCCAAAGCGCTTGGAAACTGTTCAGGTAACCGGCTCGGTACTTTACCCTACAACCGTGAAATATGGCAAAGGGATGAATTTCTCGGATTACATTTCACAATCCGGCGGCTTCACGGTGCAATCGCTCAGAAAGAGCTCTTACATCAAATATCCTAACGGTAATATCGACCGCACCAGAAGATTCCTGTTCTTCAACGTATATCCGAAAGTACAGCCTGGGTCAGAGATTTTCGTTCCGACGAGAAATGCTCCGGCTCTGAATACCCAGCAAAGTATTCAAACGGCTACGACTTTGTTGAGCTCAATTATGGGATTGATCGTAACAGTATTGGCATTCCGTTCACTTAAATAACTATGGCGACAACGACCACACAACAGATCCCGGACGACGAGTTATCTCCCAAGGAAGTCGTCGAGAAAATATTGGTAGTCAAAAATGCATTGATCCGTAACTGGCAATGGCTTTTGCTTCTGCCGGCCGTAGGTTTCGGTATCGGGTATGCCATGGATACTTACCAAAACAAGCCGCCTACCTATGAAGCGACCGTCGTGTTCAACCTCGGTGCGGCAGGTGCAAGCTCAGGCTTTGGCGATGTAGCAGGTCTGCTCGGTATCGGCGCGCAGCCGGATGCCAATATCTTTACCGGAGAAAACTTCTTCTACTTTGTGAAGTCCCGCCCGGTATTGGAGCGGAATTTGATGAAAGAGGTTGAGATTAACGGGAAAAAGCAGCTTCTGGCAAACTTTTACATCGATTCGAGTGGGATCAAAACGTCCGATTGGGCAGATTACCCCGATTTGCAGAAGTTCCATTTTAAGTCTAATGATGTCAAAAAAATGGACCTCAATTCCCGTATCAACCTCAACACCATCGTAAAGCGCGCGGCTGAGGCAACGGAAATTGCATCCCTCGACCGCAAGTCGTCGTTTACACAGATTTCTACCAAGATGGAGAACGAGCACCTTGCTGGTTTGTGGGTAACCACCCTGCTGGAAACGGTAGAAGAAATGTATACTGAAAACCAGACGCAAAAAACGCGCAAGACACTCCGCCTCCTCCAAAGCCGTGCCGACTCCCTGGCGGCGGTATTGGGTATCGCAGAACATAAACTGGCGAAGCAGCTCGATTACAGTGCCCAGATCATGATGCCGGAAGCCAAAGTATCGGCGACCAGTATGGAGAGAAAATCTTCCTTCCTGCAACAACTGTATTACGAGGCTATGGCCAACGCCGAAAAAATGCGTGTTTCCCTCGTAAAAGAAGCTCCATTATTCACAGAAATCGAAGGAATCAAAGTACCTCTGGATGTGAAATATGAAGATAAGCGTAATGCCAAAATCGGGGCATTGGCAGGTTTGATGATCGCACTGATCTTTGTTTATTTCAGAACAGTGTTTTCTACACCTACCACCACAATCGTGCGTAAGGAGGCGGTAACGGCGTAATCATGGCAACTCAACACTCTATTACAATCAAGGCCGGCGGATCGGAGAAGGATTATTGGAAAGACCTTTGGCTGAACAAACAACTACTCTGGATTCTTTCAAAAAGAGATCTTTCCGTTCGCTATAAACAGACACTTCTTGGTGTTGCGTGGAGCGTATTGCGCCCCCTCATGACGATGACCGTCATGGTGTTTGTTTACAGCTATGTAGCGAAAATCAAAGCGGATCCCGGCATTCCCTACCCACTTATGGTTCTTGGAGGGCTTACGATCTGGACCTTCTTTGCCAACACTTTTACCCAAATCAGCAACAGCATCCTGATCAACCACAACCTGGTTTCGAAGGTATACTTCCCACGGTTGCTCATGCCGCTGAGCTCGGTTGCCGTTGGTTTTGTGGATTTTCTGATCACTTTCGGCATTTATTTGCTGGTGACGGCATTCTTCCAAACACCCATTAGCTGGCAGATCATATTTCTTCCTTGCTTCATTTTGCTTACATTTATTACATCGATGGGCTTCGGCCTGTTTTTTGCTGTGCTGAATGTACGCTTCCGGGACATCGGACAGTTGATTCCCTTTATGGTTCAGGTGGGCATGTATGTATGCCCAGTGGCTTATCCCAGTAGCCTCGTTAAAGGCACCTGGTATGAGAAATACTATAACCTGAACCCGCTTGTCGGGATTATCGACGGCTTCCGCTGGTGTCTTTTGGGAAGCAAATCCTATTTCAACCCGCAGAGTTTGTATTCAACGGTTATTACATCATCGATCATTTTGGTTATTTCGCTGATCTATTTCCGTAAAAAAGAGAATACTTTCGTAGACCATATCTGAAATAACTACTCTTGGGCATGTCTGTAATTGTAGCTGAAAATATCAGCAAAAAATATATCATCGACCATCAGCGTAAAAACGGATCGTCCGGCCTGCGTGACATTGTTTCCGATACGGTTGACAAATGGTTCCGTAAGCAGGAAAAGAACGGTTTCGCCGAGAAAGAGGAGTTCTGGGCGTTGCAGGATGTGAACTTTAGTATTGATAAAGGAGACCGCATTGGTATTGTAGGCCACAATGGCGCCGGTAAATCGACGCTGCTGAAAATCATGAGCCGCATTACCGAACCTACGACCGGCCAGATCAAAATTGACGGCCGTATTGCCAGTTTGCTGGAAGTAGGTACGGGCTTTCACCCTGAGTTGACAGGCCGTGAGAATATTTTTCTTAACGGTGCCATTCTCGGCATGTCGAAGGCTGAAATCCGGGAGTCATTCGATGCGATCGTAGATTTTGCAGGAGTTGAAAAATTCCTGGATACCCCTGTTAAAAGATATTCGTCAGGGATGTACGTCCGCCTGGGTTTCGCGATCGCGGCGCACCTTAACCCGGAAATCCTGATCGTAGACGAGGTTCTCGCCGTGGGTGATACCGAGTTTCAAAAGAAATGTCTCGGTAAAATGCGGGATGTTTCAGAAAGCGGCCGCACGCTGCTTTTCGTAAGCCATAACCTTACGGCCATTCAGGCACTTTGCAACAAGTCGTTCTATTTTGAAAAAGGCCGGCTGATAGACCAAGGCGACACTACGCACATTGTGACCAATTATCTCAGCAAAGTTTCCCACAAATCGCTGGAAAAGCATTGGGATAATATCGACTCCGCTCCCGGAAACGACCAGGTGCGCGTGAAGAGCTTCAAACTTTTCCCGGAATATCAGGACGATCTGAACCATATCGACGTCCGTACGCCGATCAACTTCCAGTTTGAGTTCTGGAACATGGTGGAAGGGGCTTCCCTGAACCTGAGCATGCACCTGTATACCTTCACCGGCGAATGTATTTTCAATGTAGGCACGCAGGCCGAGAGCTTTTCAAAAGGCCTTGTGAGCGGAACTTGCGAAATACCCGGCAACTTCCTCAACGACGGCTCGTACGTCGTTTCGATGATGATCGTGAAAGACACGAGCACCGTGCTTTACAATATGGAAGAAGCCCTTGTTTTTGATATTGAGGATTACCGTGAAAATGTGACCTGGTATGGCAAATGGCCCGGATACATTCGCCCTCAATTGAATTTTTCCATTCGCCAATCTGAACACGTAGTGAATGATTAACGTCACTAAAACCTTTCTACCTGACCAGGAAGAATATCTGCAATATGTCCGTGGAATCTGGGAACGTGGTTATCTGACCAACAACGGCCCCCTTTTACAAAAGCTTGAAGGACAACTTAAGGAATATCTGAAAGTCGATCACCTTTACTTCTGCGGTAATGGAACGATCGTTCTGCAAATAGCGATCAAAGCGCTGGAATTGAAAGGCGAGATCATTACAACGCCGTTCTCCTATGTGGCGACGTCCAATGCAATTTTGTGGGAAAACTGCACACCGGTTTTTGTGGACATTGATCCAGCCACATTCAATATCAATCCGGAATTGATCGAAGCGGCCATTACACCGGCCACATCCGCCATTCTCGCAACGCACGTGTATGGCAACCCTTGCGACATTGAGGCAATCGGGGCCATTGCGAAAAAACACGATCTGAAAGTCATTTACGACGCCGCGCATGCATTTGGTGTTACCTATAAAGGAAAATCCCTGCTTTCATACGGCGATTTGAGCACTTGCAGCTTCCACGCCACGAAAGTGTTCCATACCATCGAAGGCGGTGCGTTGATCTCCAACCACCCTGAACTCGACCGCAAACTGCATTTGTTGCGTGCTTTCGGCCACCAGGGAGACGAGCATTATGAATTTGCCGGGATTAATGGAAAAAACTCGGAGTTCCATGCGGCGATGGGGCTCGTAAACCTCCCGCAGGTACCCGCGATCGTCCAGGCGCGCAAGGAAGTTTTTGCCGCTTACGACAGCCTGCTCAACTGGGATATTTTATTTAAACCCACATTGAGTACCGACATTGAATATAACTATGCTTATTACCCAGTGGTGTTTCCTTCGGAGGCGATCATGTTCAAGGTAATGGATGCATTGAGAGTAGAAGAAATCATTCCGAGGAGATATTTTTACCCGTCGCTTAACACCCTTTCCTTTATGCCAAGGCAAATTGCCTGCCCGGTTTCGGAGGATATCGCGGCAAGAGTGTTAAGTTTGCCATTATATGTAGGGCTTCCTTACGAGGATATCGAGAGGATTTCCCGCATTATCAACGGTCATTTATCACCATAATCGCATGGTCATTTTTTATTGGCTAACTTTTTTCCTGTTTTTATACGGTATCAGCTTTGTTGCAAAAAAAATTGCTCAACCTTCGCTCGCCGAGCTGATTATCACCTTCTTCATCCTTTTTGTCGGTAGCATTATTCCTACCGGCTTTGTATTGTCGGCGCTGGACCTCACCGCGAACGTCTTCGCGTGGATCGGCGGTACCTACGCTGTCCTCACATTGCAATACCTGCTCTGGACAAGGCTCGTACCACAGCAAACGCCCTATTCCATTCGCGGGCTGATCGCCAACCGCCTGAGTACGTTCCGGCTTTGGACTCGGGAACTTTCTGCGTATCTGAAAGTGATTTTCGGTGCGTTGTTCCTAACACTGGCGGTGATCGGAATTACCAACCTGATACTCGTGCTGTTTACAGCCCCCAACGAATGGGATAGCATGACCGGGCACCTGAACCGCGCGATCCGCTACATTCAGCGGGGCACGATGGAACATTTCGGTGGGGCGAACTGGAACATGGATACTTATCCGAAAAGCCTCACTACGATCCACATTTACACGTACCTGATCAGCGGGGAAATTGAGAATGCCTTCAAACTCATTCACCAAATGGCGTACTATGTTACGCTGGTGTCTGTTTTTGGTATTGCGCAAAGAATTGGCAGGAATCTATCGGCCAGCTTCTTCTGTGCCCTGGCATATAGCCTGTTCCTTGACTTCCTGATGCAGGCCGTTACGACGGAAACCGACATTGTGCTGACGGCTTACCTGAGCTGCCTGCTATATTTCCTGTTTACCTATTACACCAGCCGCGACAACCGCTATCTCTATCTCACAGGAATCACATTTGCGATCGTCACCGGCCATAAGGCTACATTTGCGTTACTTATGCCATCGGTGTTTGTGATCATGATCTACACTGTTTTCCTCGCGCCTAACTTCAAAGTATTCTTCGAAAGGACGCTAAGGCTAGGATTGGCAATTGCTTTTTTCGCTTTGATTTACACCATACCGACAGGGTACATCCGCAATATCCAGGTTTTCGGGCACCCGATCGGCCCTCCTACGGCGCGGTACCATCAGTCATATGAGCGCGCGGGCGGCGCGGGCAACCTGTTTGAGCAAGGAAGCCGCAATGTGATCCGGTATATCTATGATTTCTGCAACCTTGATGGCATCCGGAACGCGCAATGGGGCTACGATCTCAATACCGCCATCCGGAAACCGCTGGTACTATTGGAAGATAAATTGAAAATGCGCCTCGACGAAGAGAAGGATTTCACGATCGTCCCATTCTCCTTCCAGCGTGGATTCTACTATTACAATGCGAACCCTTACTGGGGCGTGTTCGGATTTGCATTAATCCTGCCGCTGATGTTCCTCGTATTGATACGCATTTTCAGATCGCGGGTGCATTTTTTCCTCGTAATTGCATTCTGCCTTAACCTGGCGACGATCTCCTACTCGGCAGCTTATGATCCGTTTAAAGGACGGTATTTCATGGAGGCTGGGCTTTTCGGCGTGCTTTTCCTGCTGTTGCTGTTCTCCCATCACCGCTTATCGATTATCAAACCGCGCAGAAATGTCTGGAAAGGCTACGTCATGCTCGTCGCAGGGCTTGCCTGCATTTCCGGCATTATGGCCGTTTACCTGAACATCCGCTGTCTGCCGCTCCCATCGTACGGAATGGAGTCGGCATTGACTATGGACCGCATTTCTTACCAGACATTTGCAAGACCTGATATCACCAAAGCTTATGTCCGTTTTGACTCCATTGTGCCTGAAAACGCCACCGTGGCACTGGCAACGGTAAACAGCGATTTCGAATACCCGCTTTATGGGAAGAACCTCACGCGAAAACTGATTTCCATCAATCCGTTCGAAGAAGGCCTTCGCCCGATCCCGAAAGACGCGGATTACCTGTTCTATGCCCGCAAAGTGGTGAACGACACCAGCAAGATTCGCGCATTGCCAACCGACATCCGCCTAGGCTCCGACACTACTTTGTACCGCCGGATGTTCCTGAGCGAGCGGGGGGAAGATTATTACCTGAGAAAACTCAAATAGCCAAGCCATGACTATTGCTATCATGCAGCCGTATATTTTTCCATATATCGGCTATTTCCAGCTGATCAATGCCGTGGACAAGTTCATTATCTACGACGATGTGAACTTTATCAACAAGGGATGGATCAACCGGAACAACCTGCTCGTGGGTGGAAAGGCACACCTTTTTACCATTCCGCTGAAAGACGCCAGCCAGAATAAACTGATCCTGGAAGTGGAGCTTGCCCGGCATGAACAGTGGCAAAAAAAATTATTAAAAACCATTCAGCAGTCATATCAGAAGGCTCCCTGTTATCAAAAGGTTTTTGAACTGATAGAAGAAATCGTAAATTTAGAAGTTGATTCAATCAACGAGCTATGTATATACGCCTTGCAAAAAACTTGCGCGTACATGGGCATAGGCACGGAGATTGTTCCCTCTTCAACGATATATAGTAATAAACACCTGAAAGGACAGGACCGAATTCTGGATATCTGTAAACAGGAGCAAGCAAACCACTACATCAATCCGATTGGCGGGGTGGAATTGTACGATAAAGGGAAATTTGAAAACGAGGGAATTAGACTGGACTTCATAAAAAGTATATCTAGCCCGTACCCCCAATTTAAAAATGCTTTCGTACCTTGGTTGTCTGTTATAGACATTCTGATGTTTAACGGTCTCGACGATATCAGGAAACAATTAGAGGCATACGAACTGATTTAGTAATGGCGAAGGTTATCGTTTTTGGAGTACTCGACACAGCAGAATTAGCGCACTATTATTTAACCCATGACTCTGAGCATGAGGTTGTTGCATTCACCGTCAATCGCCAATACATCGAACAGGATAATTTTCACGGCCTGCCCGTGGTGGCGTTCGAGGATGTGGAAACCATTTTCCCCCCTTCGGAGTATAAGTTCTTTGCGCCCATGACCGGACGCAATATGAACCGCAACCGCGAAGCGATTTACAACCACGCCAAAGCGAAGGGTTATCAGTTCATTTCCTATATCAGTTCCCGTGCAACGCTCTTCGGCAATGAGATCGGCGAGAACTGCTTTATTCTGGAAGACAATACCATCCAGCCGTTCACGACTATTGGCAACAACGTCGTGTTGTGGAGCGGCAACCATATCGGCCACCATGGCCAGATCAAAGACCACGTTTTCTTTACTTCGCATGTGGTGCTTTCGGGGCATTGTGTGGTAGAATCGTACTCTTTCTTCGGGGTGAATGCCACCATCCGCGATTACACGACCATCGCGCAGGGTACGCTTGTAGGAATGGCGTCGGCGATCATGAAAGAAACCGAGGAATGGGGCGTCTATGTTGGGAACCCCGCGAAAAAAGTACCCGGAAAGTTAAGCTACGAAGCTTATTGAATCGATCCGGTTACGAGAGTTTGAGCTAGCTAATATCGGTAATGGAGCAGAAGAAAATACTTTTTGTAAGTCACGATGCTAACAGGGCAGGGAGTCAGTTGCTGCTGCTGCAGTTATTGCGGCTATTGAAAGAGCGGGGCGTTCCGATGCACCTGCTGCTCTGTAACGGAGGGGAACTGGAAGCCGAATTCGAGGAAGTAGTGGGCGTCACGCGTCTTTTTCAAACCAAAAAGATTACCACTCCCCCATTTACCGGCAAGTTGCTGCGCAAAACCAACCTGTTGAAATTCTACGAAGAGCATTCGCAGCATAGGGGAAACGAAAGGGTCCTGGCGGAACTCGAACAACAGAATATCGGCCTCATTTTCATCAATTCCATCGCGAACGCGGAAGTTTACTACGACTTTCTGAAATCCTTTCACGACTTGCCTCTGGTACTTTTCGTACACGAGCTAGCCATGTCGGTGAAGATTTATACGCAGGAACAACAACTTTCCTTTCTACTTAAAAAGACGGATCACCTGATCGCCGTTTCGAACGCCGTCGCCGATCACTATATCCGCAAATACGATTTCCCAGCCGCGCACGTCAGTACATTTACGCTGATCGACCACGAGCATATCGACCAGCGACTGGCCGACGTTCAGCACGACATTCTTGAAAAAACCTATAAAATCCCCGACGACGCCATTGTAATCGGTGGTTGCGGAAATGCCGAATGGCGGAAGGGGAATGATATTTTTAACTGGATCGCCAGCAGGGTTATCCGGAAGACACAGCCACTGCCCGTTTACTTCGTGTGGGTGGGCGCTGGCCCGCAGCACGAGATTTACGAGCTGATCGAAAACGATATCCGGCTCATGGGATTAGGCGAAAAAATCATCCTGATTCCACCAACGCCGCGTGCATTGGATTATATCAACCGTTTCGACGTACTGCTCCTGAGTTCCCGCGAGGACCCCTACCCGCTGGTGGTTATGGAAGCCGCATTGCAGGAAATTCCGGTGGTATGTTTTGAAGGCGCCGGCGGCGCCCCGGAACTCATTGAGGGCGATGCCGGTTTTGTAGTACCGTATATGGATATTTCGGCGGCCTCGGATGCGATCATCCAGCTGATCCTCGATCCGTCGTTGCGGAACACCCTGGGTCAGAATGCCCGTAAAAAAGTATTGGAAAGGCATAACACAGACAAAAGCGTAGCGAGCGTCGAAGCCATTATTCAGAAGTATTTACCCTTGCAGGTTTCGGAACAGCACAATCAATGACCATTGCCTTTACCATTTGCTCCATCAATTACCTCGCGCAAGCCCGGACATTAGGAGATTCGCTCAAAGCGACCAACCCGGATGTCCGGTTTTTCATTGGCTTGGTGGACACACTTCAGGGAGTTGCATTTGAAGATTCATACGCTCCCTCCTACCCGATGATCGAGATCGACAAGATCGAAATCAGCGATTTTCAGGAAATGTGCGCACGCTACAATATCACGGAGCTCAACACAGCAGTAAAACCCTTCTATTTTACCTATTTTTTCAAACATTACCCTGAGGCGAAGAATGTCATCTATTTCGACCCGGATATCATTGTTTTTCAGCCGCTAACAGAACTTAAAAACTCGCTGGCAAAGCACAACGCCGTGCTTACGCCGCATATCAATACGCCGATCGGCGACCAGTTGACGCCCAACGAGCTGCATCACCTCAATACCGGTGTTTATAACCTCGGTTTTGTAGCATTCAGCCGTTCGGCAGAAAACGACCGGTTCATCGCATGGTGGGAAGAAAAGCTGCGCTACGAATGTCTGATCGACCTTTGCAACGGACTTTTCGTCGATCAGAACTGGATGAATTTCCTACCGGTTTTCGTCCCCGATACACATATTGAAAGAAGTCCGGGTTACAATGCGGCTTACTGGAACTTGCATGAGCGGAAATTCTCGCAGCGCGAGCGCCATTGGTTTGTGAATGAAGAAAGTCCGCTGATCTTCTTCCATTACAGCGGTTACGATCCTGCCAAGCCGGATATCCTGTCGAAATACCAGGACCGTTTCGAGCTAAGTGCCCGCACCGACCTGACAGCGCTTTTCGCATTGTACAAAAACTGTCTGATCGACAATGGGAACGCTTATTACCGCAAATTCCCCTGTGCGTACATCAAGCCTGCACCCGCGCGCCGATACCTGCGCGTGAGGAAATATCTGAAAATGCCTTTCAACTACCTGATCGGCAAGCTGCAAACGATCTGATGAAAGAGCTGGTTACCGTTATCGTTCCTATTCTTGAACCTCAGATCAATCCAACGGAGGAGAAATTGCTCCATCACGCGCTGGAAATCCTTGCCGACTATCCGATCATTTTCGTCACCGGCGAAGGTGCCGATCTTTCGGTAGTACGCGAACATGCGGAGAATATCGACGTCGTGCATTTCCCGAAACGCTTTTTCGAATCGCGGCAGCATTTGGGACAGCTTTTGTTGATGCCGGATTTCTACGATCGTTTCAACTGGTGCGACTTTTTATTGATTCACGAGTTGAATAGCTGGGTAATCAAAGACGAGCTGCATTACTGGTGTAAGCAAGGTTATGATTATCTCAAAGCCGACCCGCTATTGACAGGTACCGATACACCACCCAGCGGTTTGAAACGCATTACGGGGCTTTCGGAGGAGGAAAAACGATTATTCGGGGCGGGTTACGCCGATAACGGGCTTTACCTTTGCCGCATTGAGCGGATGACGGCCACTTTGAAAGGCAAACGGAGTGTTGCCCATCAATACCGCCACAATGCAAGCCTTCCCAATGCAGATTCGGTGTTCTGGGAGCTTGAAGCGAACCGGTTTTTGCCGCATTTGAGAAAGCCTACCGACATAGTACGCAGCCATTTTGCGCAATTTGGTGTCCAATATCAAAATACCACTTTGCCTTTTGCCTTGACGGGCATCTCGAGGGACAATGTCCACGAAATACCCTACTTTAAAACTTTGCCTGAAACGGAATAATCGTTCATGAACATTATATACACAGTTTGTAACCGAACCAACCTGGCGCATGCACTGGCTCTGGCGGATTCTGTGTTACAACACCAGCCTGAAAGTACGTTTTATATCGGATTGGTCGATTCCCTCAGTATTGAAAAGCTTCCGAAGCACGTAAAGCTGCTTCCGGTTTCGGAGCTCGCTATTCCTGATTTTAACAGAATGGCCGCTGAATATTACGATTTCGAGCTTCTGCCCGCTACGCGTCCCTGGTTTGCATTAGGTTTATTAAAAAAACA
>DATMSL010000044.1:0-8964 GCA_035565435.1 Dyadobacter sp.
GGGCGAAGTGTATGCTTCGGATATGTTGGATGAACTCACGTCCGCTCACATCATGGTGGTGGAAGGAACATTATACCCTCTTCTTACCAGGTTAAAAAACTCGGGCTGGCTGGACTATAAATGGGTGGAGTCGTCTTCGGGCCCTCCAAGGAAATACTATGTTTTGACGGATGAGGGGAAGGTCTTCCTGGACGCAATGCAAGCTACGTGGTTTGAGCTCGCCGACTCGGTGCAAACCGTGATTAAACGCACAGAGGAATTGAGCAAAACGGCTTCAAGCAACCTTCCTGACCCTAACTGATCATTCAAAGACATTCGATTATTTCAATCATGAAAAAGACAATCAGCATAAATATAGGCGGCATTATCTTCCATATCGAGGAAGATGGCTACGATAAACTGAAAGGGTATCTCGCCTCTATCCAGAAGTACTTTTCTTCGTTCGCGGATAGCAAAGAGATCCTTTCGGACATTGAGGGCAGGATTGCGGAAAGATTTCTGAATAAACAAAAAGCGGAAAACAAGCAGGTGATCTCGCTGTCGGACGTCGACGAGCTGATCGCCGCGATGGGTACCGTGGCCGATTTCGAGGCGATCGAGCAGGCCGAGGATATCCTGGCCGACCCGCTCGAAACTGCTTCTGCACAAACATCCGCACCAAGGCAAGAAACTTTTACTTCGGCGCCGAATGCGCCTAAAACCGAGCCTGCAAGGCCCGGCGCACCCCGGAAACTTTACAGAGACCTGCGCAGGAAGCTTCTGGGCGGTGTGGCAGCCGGTTTGGCGCATTATTTCACGATCGACGCGATTTGGGTACGACTTGCTTTTCTTTTCGCGGTGGTGGGCCTGCCGGCAGGCTCGGGTATGCTGGATATGAACGCTGAAGAAATCTTCGGGCCTATCTCCGGATTCAGCGTACTGGTTTACATTGCAATGTGGGTGGCATTCCCAGGCTCAACGACGCTCGAAGAGGATGCGCATATCAAGAAGTTTTACCGCGACCCGGACCGTAAGGTCGTTGGTGGTGTAGCGGCCGGTGTGGCTTCGTATTTCGGGGTTGACCTGGGTGTGGTGCGCTTTCTGTGGGTATTGTCGATTCTATTGTTCGGAACCGGTTTCCTGATCTACATCGTGCTGTGGGTGATTGCACCGAATGCCAATACGCTGACCGAAAAAATGGAAATGCAGGGGGAGCCTATTACCCTCTCCAATATTGAGTCGAACATCAAGCAGAGTCTCAATTTGGAAGAAAGGGGGGGAGAAGAGCATATCGTTACCAAGATATTGTTGTTGCCTTTTCGCGCCATCGGGCTGGTTTTTTCGGCGCTGGGGAAGTTGCTTAAAGGCCTCGGGCCTGTTCTGAGGGTATTGATCGGCGCGTTCCTGATTGGGATGTCGGCCTTAGGACTGCTTGGCATTGTGATTGCGGCAGGCGTGGCATTGGGCCTCACAAGCGCCGGGGTATTCGACGATCTGCCGATCCCGATGCTGATTTATCAGGAATTGCCGGAAATCCTGATTCTTTCCGGTATTCTGGTGGCGGCTATCCCGTTGATAACCTTCCTTTTGCTGGGACTTACATTGATTTCCAATAAAAGAATCGTCGGTGGAAGCGTGTGGCTGACATTACTTGGCCTTTGGATTGTAGGCGTGATCGGGGCCACTGTGGGTGGGATTAACTACCAGCGGAATTTTGCCAAAAGAGGGGAAGTGGCCGAAACCACCTATTACGCTGTGCCGCGCGGGACGCTTACTTTGGATTACAATTACTTATATGATGAGGAAAATATCGATGTAGACGTACGTCTGGTAGGGCTCAATGCGGGCGACAGCATCAAATTGGAGAAAACGCTGCGTGCGAGAGGGCGCTCCCGCGAGGATGCGCAGAAATATGCGAGGGAGATCAGGTATAACCCGCAGTTCCGTGATTCGGTATTCGTGTTTACGGAAGGTCCGGTACTTTCAGGCCGCACGAGGTTCCGGGAGCAGCATATCGACCTGACCCTGGCTATCCCTTACAATAAGCCTTTTGCGATGAAGCGGGATTTCTATAACCAACTGAATGATTGGCAAAGCAGCCAGCAGAATATCAAAAGGTACGATTTCCGTGATGCGGACGATATTACGTGGGATAAGCTGAGATGGGTCATGCGCCGCGATTCGGGGCTGGTTTGTACGAACATTCCTTTGAAATACATCCGCAGCGAAAACAGCGAAGGCGAACACGATGGCTATTCTTTTGAATACAACGATAACAGCGACCTTGAACTGGGTGAACGCGGCAATTACAGCAAGCAATTCCCGGTTTCGGATTTCAGGAAAGTGGATATCGGCGGAGCTTATTCAATCATCATCCGCCAGGGCACGGAATACAGCGTAACGGCTGATTCGGATAACCAGGAGAATATCGACGACATCCGGGTGGTCGTAGAAGACGGTGTGCTCCGCGTGAAGCGTAACCGCGAGCTCAACCTCTTCGATCACGAGAAATGGGAACGCGTAGGGATCGTGATTACCATGCCGGCCATCGAAAATCTGTCGCTTTCGGGAGCCAACAAGACATTGGTGACCGAGTTCAAAGATATACCGAAATTGGATGTGGATATTTCGGGCGCTTCCAAAACGGAGTTGAATGTATTCACGGATCAGCTATCGGTGAATGTCTCAGGCGCTTCGAAAGCGACATTGAGAGGTTCGGCGAAGTCGGCCAAGCTGGATGCCCACGGCGCCTGCAAGGTGACGGCCACCGAAATGAATATCCAGAATGCGGATGTGAATGCATCAGGGGCCTCGAAAGTGGAGCTGAGCCATGTGCCTAACCTGAACAAACATGCCAGCGGCGCAAGCAAAATCAATGTGCAGTAATATTTTAAATGCCGGTGCAACATCGCCGGCATTCTTTTCATCTTTTCGGAAAATCTAACTTATTAAACCATGAAAAGAACGCAACTATTCCTTATTGCAGCCCTGTTGATTACCGCATTGTCGTGCCAGGTCTCCGCACAGGAGACCCGTAAATTCTCGGTTTCGGGCTTCAACAAGCTTTCTATGGGCAGCGCATTCAAAATAGATGTGAAGCAGGGAGGCAGTTTCAGCGTGACGGCAACCGGCCGTTCCGAGGACCTCGACGATATGGAGTCGGCCGTAAAAGGCGGTACCCTGCATTTGGGTTATAAAAACAATGGCTGGAACAAAAACCGGAAGACCGTCGACATCAGCATTACCATGCCTGCCCTCGAAGGCGTGGATTTCTCTGGCGCATCCAAAGCGAATGTGGCCCGTTTCAGCGGCGTGAAAACCATGGATATCGAAGTTTCTGGCGCATCGCAGGTAACCATGAGCCTCGCCGCACCGAAAGTAACCGTTGATCTTTCCGGCGCCTCATCGCTCACGCTCACCGGCGAAGGCGACGTACTCACCGGCGACGTTTCGGGCGCGTCATCATTCAAAGGCCGCGATTTCTCCGCGAAAACCGTCAATATCGACGCATCGGGTGCCAGCAGTGCTGCAGTAGTCGCAAGCAATACCGTGAACGCCGAAGCCAGCGGTGCCAGCAGCATTCGTTATTCGGGGGGTGCGAAGGATGTTCATTCCAGCACTTCCGGTGCCAGCTCGGTTAAGAGAGAATAAAGAGAACCATTAATATACACCATGAACTACAAAGAAGGCTCGCGATTGCGGGCCCTCTTTGTTTATTTATGTCCAAGAAGATGTTCAGGGGCAATCTGTATACTTGTAAGTGAGTTTTGTGAAACCCCTGTTTACGCCGTTGTCGTTGTTCCAGCTATCCATCTGGGTAGAAGGGTATTTGTTGGCATTGTAAGTATAAGTCAGGTTGATCGTTGCAATAAGGGGATTTTGTGTCTCCCAGCTCGTGGTCTCGATTTTTACCGGATTATTGACTTCGTCGTATCGCTGCCGGTTTTGAGGAGTGCCTGTTATGAACCAGGGCGTCGGTATACCTTTATACGTAATGGAAATGGAACTTCCAGGCCTTGGGCTGTCGTCATACCAATATTGATATTGCGACCTTTTAATGTCATTCTTGGTTATATAGATTAACGTCAAATTCCCTTTCTGGTCATATGTAAACTCCTGAGCGCTGCCGTCGGAGTTGGTAATCTTCTTCGTTAGTCCGTCTTTATACTCAAAAGTTTCAGTATAGGGCCCATACATGTTGTTGCCGGTGATCGAGGTGATCAATCCGTTTTCATAATTGGTTGTCGAATTCCATCCCGTCGATTCGGTAAAAATCAATGCCTTTAAATGGCCCTGAGAATCATATTGATAGACCTTTTTGTTCGTTGAAGTCGTCGTGATAGTAGCTAGGTTACTGGTCGTGTAGGCGACGGTCTGCTTGAAGCTGGCCTCCTGTAACATGCCGTTTTCGTATTTAAAATCGGTTGTTTCGGAAGTTTCCGTATGCAGTTTCTTGGTCCGGTATTGCAGAAAGAAGATATCATCGGTTTCCGATTGCTGTTCGGTGACGTCCGTTCTCGTTATTTGCATGAGATAGCCGTCATTGTATGTAAAAATCGACTGGTCGGAATCAGTGCTGGTGTACATATCGACGCCTCTGGCGGTATCGCGACGTACGTAGGTTCGCAGCGCAGTAGTTTTCTTCGGATGGTGGTCGCTTGTTTGGTCGATGTTGTAATCGTCGTTGAATACATTTTTTACAGCGCCGTTGTAGCTTTGCTGGACTTGGAAATACCCTTGATAAGTGCAGGAAGGTAGAGGTGGATGGTCTTCCAGTGAACAGGAGCCGATAACGAACGGGATGAAGATGGCTTGCAGGTAGAACTTTAATTTCTTCATAATTAGATGTGTGAATAGTAAATGGTTGAAAGTAAGACGCGTCAATGTAACTCGTATTAACTTCGCTAATTTGGGATAAATCAGTTTCTTTTACAACTTGCATCACGCAACGCGCATTACTGACATCACACATGAGCCGAAAAATTTTACTTTCCTTCGCATTATTCCTGACCGTATTTCACCAGCTGGCGATGGGGCAGGGCCGTTCCAAATTCGGTGGACGTTACACCGACCCGTTCGGGGTGCTGAGCGTGACGGCGGGGGTAGGTGTGGCCTATTACATGGGTGATCTCAACGATGGTATCCATATGAAGCACCTCGGGCTCGGCCCGTCGGTGTCGTTGGGTGCGTTGTACCGGCTCACCGAGCACGTGAGCGCACGTGGAGAACTGCGTTTTTACCAGGTATCGGGTGATCAGAAGTATTCTAAAAATTTTCAGAATAACCTTTCATTCAAGACATTCAACCCGGATATTAACCTGGGTTTGCAGGCAGATTTGTTTGCCTATAACCGGCAGGCCCCGATCAATCCTTACTTATTCGGAGGAGTAGGGTTTACATACCTGAGCCCGAAGGCGAAACTGGGCGGTACCTGGTACAGCCTGCCCGAGCTCACGACGGAGGGCGTCAAGTACAAACGAATGCCGCTCGTATTGACCGCGGGGATCGGAGTATCCGTTAAAACTACCCAAAGGCTGAGCCTTGGTCTTGAACTTTGCAATAACTTCGTCAATTCCGATTACCTCGATGACGTGAGTACCGTTTACCCCAATCCCGACCAGCTGCCGAGCGACATTGCCCGTGCGCTTTCCGACCGCGCGCCGGAGATCGGCGAGCAGCCGCGCCAGCCGGGCTGGAATCGCGGTAGCGCCAAAAGCAAAGACAGCTATTTGTTTTTACAGGTGCGGGCAACCTACCTGATCGGTAACCGCGCCCAGAACCAGGAACGCAAAAAGACCCGCTGCCCCAAGTTTTAAATACATCAACATACCAACATGCTGAAACCCAAAAAGCCCCATCAATCCGAAGTAACCATGACTGAAATGGTGCTTCCCAACGATACCAACACACTCAATAACCTGATGGGAGGAAGGCTGCTGCACTGGATGGATATTTGTGCGGCGATTTCGGCGCAAAAACACTCCAACCGCATTGTGGTAACGGCTTCTGTGGACAACGTGTCGTTTACGGAGCCGATCCGGCTCGGTAACATCGTGACCATGCACGCCAAGGTTACTCGTGCATTCAACTCCTCGATGGAGGTTTTTCTCGAAGTGTGGGCGGAGGATATTCCGGCGGGACAGCGGGTGAGTACCAACCGTGCATTCTACACTTTCGTGGCAGTTGATCAGAATGGCCGGCCTATCGAAGTGCCGCCGCTGGAACCGGAGACGGCCGAGGAAAATGAGCTATATCTGAGTGCCCTCCGCCGTCGTCAGTTACGCCTCGTGCTCGCCGGCCGGTTGAATGCCGCCGAAGCTACCGAGCTGAAAGCGCTTTTTAAGGTGGAATAAGGCGGTAGGCACGGCATAATTTGGTAATTTTGCGGCATTAACACTTGTCACTTATGCCCAAGCAAATCATATTTTCGGATAAAGCACCGGCCCCCATTGGTCCTTACAGCCAGGCTGTTAAAGTAAATGGCACTGTTTATGTTTCAGGACAAATCGCTGCTGAGCTGGCTAAGTCCGGGGACATCAAAGCAGAGACCGGGATGGTCATGCAGAATATCGGGCATATCCTGGGAGCAGCCGGCCTCGGTTTTCAGAATGTGGTGAAAGCCAGCATTTTCCTCCGCGATATGAACGACTTCGCGTCTGTGAACGAAATCTACGGCAGCTTTTTCACCAAAGATCCTCCCGCCCGCGAGACCGTGCAGGTAGCACGCCTGCCGAAGGACGTTAACGTCGAAATTTCCGTTGTTGCGGTTGAGTAACGTCAGGTCTGGTCAGGAAGTAGTCAGGTGTGGTCAGGAAATGGTCAAGCGTGGTCACGAAATGGTCAAGTGTAGTCAGGTATGGTCAAGTGTAGTCAGTAAGTTAAATGTTGGATGGAGGAAGAATCAATGACAATACCTGACAACGAATGACAACGAATGACAACACTTGACAACAAATGACAATGCCTGACCGCGCGGCGGACCGCAACGAATGACAACACTTGACAATCAATGACTATTCATGACAACACTTAACAACAAATGACAATGTACGTCCGCGAGGACAGTACCGAACCATTGAACTTAATTTTTTGAATAAATGAATAACAAACCTGTCAGGGTGCGCTTTGCGCCTAGTCCCACCGGGCCGCTGCATGCGGGCGGTGTGCGTACGGCCCTGTATAACTACCTGTTTGCGCGCCAGCAAGGCGGCCAGATGCTGCTTCGCATCGAAGATACCGACCAGAACCGCTACGTTCCGGGAGCCGAGGCATATATTCTGGAAGCATTGGAATGGCTGGGTATCGGCATCGACGAAGGCCCGCAGCAAGGCGGCCCGCACGCGCCTTACCGGCAATCGGAAAGAAAAGAAATGTACCGCGAATATGCGGAAAGGCTCGTTCAGGAAGGGAAGGCCTATTATGCTTTCGACACGCCCGAGCAGCTGGACGATATGCGCAAGCGCCTGGAAGCTGCGAAAGTAGCTGCCGTGCAATACAATGCAATCACCCGCACTGAAATGACCAACTCGCTGACATTGTCGGCCGAGGAAACGAAAACGCGGCTCGAAAGCGGTGATCCTTACGTGATCCGGATGAAGATCCAACCGAAAGAGGATATTCGTTTCAACGACTTGATCCGAGGCTGGGTGGTGGTACACTCGTCGCAGATTGATGATAAGGTGCTGTTGAAGTCGGATGGTATGCCTACGTATCACCTGGCGAACATCGTGGACGACCATTTGATGGGCATTACCCATGTGATCCGTGGCGAAGAGTGGCTGCCTTCGGCTCCGTTGCACGTGTTGTTGTATCGTTACCTGGGCTGGGAAAGCACCATGCCGCAGTTTGCACATTTGCCTTTGCTCCTGAAACCGGACGGAAACGGTAAACTTTCGAAACGCGATGCGGATCTGGGTGGCTTCCCGATTTTCCCCTTGGAATGGACAGATCCGAACACCGGCGAAAAAGCCCGCGGGTTCCGCGAAGAAGGCTATTTGCCCGGCGCAACTGCCAACTTCCTTGCATTATTGGGCTGGAATGCAGGTACCGAGCAGGAGATTTTCAGTATGGACGAGCTCATTGCCTCATTCAGCTTCGACCGCGTGCATAAAGCGGGTGCGCGATTCGATATTCAGAAGGCCAACTGGTTCAATCAGCAATATTTGAAACAGCTGGACGATGCCGCGATCATCGAGGAGCTGAAACCGTTGTACGCTGCGAAAGGTATTACTGTAAACCAGGACCAGCTCGCGCAGATCGTACATTTACTGAAAGACCGCGTACATTTCATTAAAGAAATCGTTTCGGAATCGCTATTCCTTTTTGCTGCACCGGAAGAATACGATCAGGATGTGGTGATCAAGAAATGGAACGAGGAGGCCGTGAATGCGATCGGCGGTTTCAAAGAGGCGCTGGTAGGCTTTGAAGGAAATTTCGTAGCGCATGATATTAAAGAAGTACTTTCGGCAACGATGGAATCGCTGGGTATCAAAATGGGTAAGATCATGCAGGCACTGCGTCTGGCGGTAACCGGCGCAGGCGCTGGCCCGGATCTGATGATCATCATGGAGATACTCGGCAAGGACGAAGTCGTAAGAAGGCTCGAAACAGCCCTCAGCCGTTTGTCAGCACAAATAAGGCTGGCGTAACGCTGGCCCGACCGCAGGATCAAATTCCATTGGCACCGCGGAGATCATTGCATATTTTCGTAACAAGTGAATAACGGACCGCACGGCGGCCCATTGGCATCAAACACATGGCTAAGAAAAAACAGTCGGAAACATCCAAGCCTGCACCCGAAAAACCACGCGTGCATAAGGATCTGGAAGGTTTTGATATCCAGATCAACTCGTTCGGTGAGATCACCACGAGCTTTGATATGGACCGTATCAATGAATTTTTGAATAAAAATGTGGATGATAAGAAACTCCGCGACCGCGAGGACATCCCTGGTCGGAAAACCCGGAAATCGAAGAAAAAGAGCTC
>DATMSL010000045.1:0-18263 GCA_035565435.1 Dyadobacter sp.
GTTAAAATTGAGCTGGCTATAAAGAGAGCCGTAAACATTGTCTTCACGTCTGACGCTCAAACCGGGCGCTCCCACATCCAGATTTCCTGCCGGGCTCATATCGTTGTAAAAAAACAACGGGATTTTCGGACGGAAGTCGTTGTTTTTCAACGAATAATAGGTTGCACCACCGCGGTTCTCCCAGCGCAGGCCCTCCATAATGTCGATGTCCAACGACATATTTCCTTGTGCATAATAGTCCAGTGTCCTGATCCTCACATCGTTTTTCGCGATTGCGACCGGGTTTTTGTTTCGCTGTTCATTCGGGTAGGCCGAGGCTATCCACCGTCCGTCAGGGGCCTGAGCAGGGTAAAGCGGCGACTGTGCGAGTGTTGACAGGAATATATCGCCTCCCCCCGACCGCGGTGCATTGCGGTTTCCATAGCGCATTTGCAAGTCGGTTCCAAACGTCACGCGCTTACTCAGGCGCGATGAAAGGCCCACGCTTACGGTATACTTCTGATAATCAAACCCGATCATGGTGCCCGGTTGGTTGGTTACCCCAAAGCCCACGTTGTAGGTCGTGCTTTCGGTACCTCCGCTCAGGTTGAGAAAATGGTTCTTGGTATATGCGGTAACGAACACATCATCGAGCCAATTATGATTGGGGTACTTGACCCGGTCGGTCGCATTGCGGTACAGGTCGATCTGCTCCTGGGTATACAATGGCTGCAAAGACGAGTTCCGGCGCGCTTCGTTGGAGAGTTCCATAAATTCCGCCGAATTGCTGATCGTCTCGGGCAGCTTGGCCGTTTTGGAAATCCCAATATTGAAATTGTATTGCAATGCAAAGCCGGCCTTACCTTTTTTGGTCTTCACCACAATCACCCCATTCGAGCCGCGTGAGCCGTAAATAGCGGCGGAGGCGGCATCCTTTAACACGGAAATAGATTCGATGTCATTCGGGTTGAGGGCGGTTAGGTTACCCGGCAAACCGTTGACAATCACCAGCGGATCGTTGCCCACCGAGCTGAAAGTAGTAATCCCCCTTACCCGCAGCTGAATACCTTCATTACCCGGCTCGCCTGACCCCTGCACCACCTGTAAACCAGGTAGTTTACCCTGCATGAGTGTCAGCGGGTTGGTGCCCACGCGTTTGTTAATATCCGCCCCGGAAATCGTGGCGACTGCGCTCAGCAGCTTCCGCTTTTCCTGGGACTGGTAACCTACTACCACCACTTCGTTCAGGTTAGCGGCCGAGGGCGAGAGCCGGACGTCGATAACACTCCTGCCCGAAACCATCACATGCTGCGTTTGATAACCGATATAACTGAAAACCAGTGTCGCTTGCGGACTGACGCTGATCTCGAATCTACCGTTCGCATCGGTGCTCGTACCGCGGTTGGCCCCACCTTCGATCACAATATTGACGCCCGGCAGCGTGGTACCGGTTGAATCGCTTACCGTGCCCGTTACCTTTAATGATTGCTGAGCAAATACCGGCAGGGACCTGGCGCCAAAGGCTAAACAGAAAAACAGCAGGACCAATAGCGGGCGATCCGGACAACAACGCCCGAATCTTCGAAGTAGACGATTTTTCATGATGAACTTGGAGTTAAATAAACTTATAAAAAGATTTTCGGGCAGTTGCGGCAACCGAAAGGACACAGCATAGCCACCCACTCCTGGACTGCATCGAAATACGGAGGCCCGTCAACCGGACCTGCGGGAACGCACCAATCCAAGGTGGTCAATATGATACCACTTACTCTTTTATCCGTCTATTAGGTTAATCTGAAAGGATACTGCGCAAAAAACACTCAAACGAGCTGACATGAGCCTTTTAATACATTATGAGCTAGTCAGACGCGCGTATCGTATTGGGCAATGCTACTCTATTAGCAATTACATACAAATTTATAGTCGATTAATCCAGTAAATAAATCTCGGGTTGATATTTTGCAATACTATATTTGCACATCGGGCGCAAGTTGCGGGCTTTTCCGCCAGCTTTCTCGCCGAGTCAGGCATCACAAAACACCGCAACCCTGGCTCTGAACGCTCGAACGTCCTACCGGGCAGGAACCAGAGCTGCTGACTGGACGATACAAAGAAAATATATTGAGGGAGCCATCGCGGATAGTATTCTATCCAACTATTAAGTTATTTTGGCATTTGAAATATTTCACAGTTTTTCTTGTGTTTTTTTGATTTACGGATTACCTGGAAACAGGATGGGCACACCCCACATCGCCTAAAATCTTTTACAATGAAACCTCATCTCTTGCAAGTGGCGACCGCGCCAAACAGATCTTTCAGTGTCAGAAAAGAACTGATTCCCAACATCAACTGCCGGTGGCACCGCCACGCAGAGGTGGAGCTGATTTGCTTCCACAGAGGCAGCGGTACTCAGTTCGTCGGTGACGACATCAGGCGTTTTACAGCGGGCGATGTGGTACTTGTCGGCTCCAATCTGCCGCACTACTGGCACTACGACAGCGAATATCAGGCGGAAGGAAATGACCAGACCGCTCCATTTGCAACGGTCGTTCACTTTATAGAGAATTTTTGGGGAGAGCGGTTTCTGATGCTCACTGAGAACGCGATGCTCAGGAATGTGCTGGACAGGGCCAGACGCGGCTTGTCGGTCAGAGGCGAACCGAGAGAGCTCATTGCCGGGTTGATGGAAAAACTGCACGCTGCCGAAGGCCCCTACCGCGTAATGCTTTTGATGGAGTGCCTGATTGCAGCAAACCGCGCAGATGAAAACGACGCGCTGGCTTCACTGGGATTCAGAGGCGATAACGCCGAACAGGAAAGTGAACGGATCAATGCCATTTACAAATACGCGCTCGCGCACTTCCATGAGAAGATCAGTCTGGAAAAAATCGCGTCGATTGCTGGTCTGTCCCCCAACTCTTTTTGCCGGTATTTCAAATCCCGCACGGGAAAGCAATTCTCCCAATTTCTGATTGAGATCAGGATCGGCAACGCTTGTAAAATGCTGATCAATAACAACATGAACACCAAGCAGATCTGCTATGCAAGTGGTTTTCAGAATTTTACCTGCTTCTACAAACAATTCAAACAGATAACCGGAAAAACGCCTGCCGCTTACCAGCAAGCGTTTTCGAATCGGTAGATTTAAATGGGCATCGATGCCCGGCGCCCGAATTGAGCCATTCTCATTGCAACCGGCCGGCGTCAATCCACTATTGCGCCGCACGAGAGGTTCACAACTGCCGCCGTCATGGCCCCGGCACGGTCAGAAGCCAGGAATGCCGCTGTTTCGGCTACTTCGGAGAGCGTCGGCAGGCGTTTTAACAAGGTACCCTGGGCCATCGGTGATCCGGGCAACCATTCAGCCACTGTCTGTTCTCCCCCTGTTTCTTTGTAGGAGGCCTGTGTTTTGAAAAGTGCTTTTGTATATGAATCCGCCACGGGCGCGTCAGCGATGGCGTGCGACCGGACACAAACAACCCTGATGTTTTCCGGCGCGAGTTCCGCAGCCAGGACCCTTGAAAAAGCTTCCGTGCCGGCGCAGGCGACACAGTGGCCCAGCACGCCGGGCGCAGCCATCTTGGAGCCGGGAGTGGAGATGGTGAGTATCACGCCGGGGCGCTCACCTCCCATATGGCGGATAACCGCTTTGCTGGTTATGAAAAGCGTCCGCAGAAAGCCATCGACGGGCAGCATAAAATCCTCCCATGATAAGTCCCTTAACATTGTCCCCTGGTCGTGCATGACGCTGACCGCATTGCATACAATGTCGATGCCCCCCGCTTTGGCGGCAATTGCGTCGGCATGCACCTGTACTGCTTGCTGGTCGAACGCATCGACCACCGCACTTTCGACTACCCCACCCGCTGCAACGATGTCGGCGGCTACGGCATCGAGCCTCGATTGTGTCCGGCCGCAAATGAATACGTTCGCGCCCTCTCTCGCGAATACCCTTGCCATGGCTCCGCCGATAGCACCGCCGCCGCCATAAATGACGGCGTTCTTGTTCCTTAATAACATAGCTTCTTCCTGGATTTTATGATTGTTAATGAATTTTGCAATTTCCAACATGAACTTCCCCAACGTCTGTGGCAAGAAGTTCTAATAGGGATAGTCAGGCGTCCCTTTGCCGGTGGTTATAAGATTTTTCAAGCTGATTTGGATGTAACCCGTCCAGCCCTTGGAGCAGCCGGCAAAGCATGAAAACTGAGGTACAAGGCCGAAATGGGTAAACTGTAATTGGGTCTGCCCACTTTCCCGGAAGATTTCAAAACCAAGCGTCGTACCCGTCCATTCGTGTTTATGTCCGTTCCAGGGCATATAGCTGCCGGTAACCTGCCATACAACTTTTTCAGCGGGAACCGATTCGATGATCCTGAGCGCCCACCAATGCCCGCCGAAATCAACCATAAATTCGTCGTGCAGCAGCACGCTGTCCCCTTTCGCCGCTTTCGACCACCATCCCTGAACGTTGTTGACTGCGTCAAACACCTCCATCGGTGATTCGCCTACCAAAATTGTCGTACTGAAATTTTCTCCTTCCATCCTGTTTATTTTAAGTACTTTACAAAGGTAATTGTGATACAGGCACTCCACGGTTGGGGGATTCAGACATTCTGGCGGGTGGATATGGACAAGTGAATCAGGTTAACTTTGTATAAAAAATCCGATGAAACATATAAGTATCATTGCCCCTGATGGGCAAACAAGCATGTCCACGGCGGCTTGCATTGTAGGGGCGAACCAAATGTTGGCGGAGGCTAATTCGTACCACAAGGCTGCGGCGAGCGCCCCAGCTTACCAGGTTGAAATTGTGGGAGTGGATAAGCAAGCGGACCTTGGCAGCGGATTACTCACGGTCAGAACCCATACAACCATCCGGCAACTGTCCAAAACTGACCTCGTCCTGATTCCTGCGGTACCGGAGAGTTTCGACAAGACCCTGGAAGGAAACAGGTTACTGACTGAGTGGATTGTGCAACAATACAAAGAAGGGGCCGAAGTCGCTTCCATGTGCAGCGGCGCATTCATGCTCGCATCGACCGGACTACTCGACAGCAAGAAATGCTCGACGCACTGGCGATTTGCTGAAATTTTCAAGACCCGGTTCCCGAAAGTGGAGCTGAAAACCGACATGCTGATCACGGACGAGCATGGTATTTACACAAACGGCGGGGGCTATTCATTTCTGAACCTTATGATATTCCTCATCGAAAAATACTTCGACAGGCAAACCGCAATTTACTGCTCAAAAGTATTCCAGGTCGAGATCGACAGGCAAAGCCAATCCGCATTCAGCATTTTCAGCGGCCAGAAACAGCACGGAGATGACATAGTCCGGCAGGCTCAGGCATATATTGAAAGCAAGTTGGATGAGCGTATTTCCATGGAGGAATTATCGGCCAGGTTTGCCGTTGGAAGAAGGAATTTTGACCGGAGATTTATCAAAGCGACGGGCAATACACCCACTGAATATGCTCAGCGGGTCAAAATCGAATCCGCTAAGAAGGCATTTGAAACAACCAGGAAAACCATCCACGAGGTGATGTACGAAGTCGGGTACTCCGATTTGAAAGCATTTCGCGAGCTGTTCAGGCGGCTGACAGGGATGTCACCACTGGAATATCGGACTAAATACAATAAGGAAGCATTGGCAGGATTTGGTAAATCTTCCTAGAATTATCAAATTTTCACAAGACGGTCGCTACCTGGTTATAAATGCGGGCGCTCCGGTAATCGTAACGGACCACCGGAGCTTGTTTTGAAATATAGCAGTACGCCCGCTACACCAGTCCCTGCGCAATCATGGCGTCGGCTACGCGCACAAAGCCTCCGATATTTGCACCCTGTATGTAGCTCATGCGGCCATCTGGTCTATGCCCGTAGCGTATACAGGTGGAATGAATATTCAGCATTATCTCCTTTAACTTCTTATCCACCTCTTCGCGCGACCACGACAGGCGCAGCGAGTTTTGTGACATTTCCAGGCCCGAGACCGCCACACCACCGGCATTCGCCGCCTTCCCGGGGGCGTACAGAATGTCGCTGTTTTCAAATACTTCGATCGCCTCCGGAGTACACGGCATATTGGCCCCTTCGGCCACGCAGAAACAGCCGTTTTGAATTAACATCCGGGCATCTTCGACATGAAGTTCGTTTTGAGTAGCGTTCGGCAAGGCAATGTCGCATGGTACTTCCCAGGGGGTTTTGCCCGCCACAAATTGACATCCGAATTTGTCGGCATACATACTTATCCGGCCCCGTTCTTCATTTTTCAAACGCATGACGTACGCAAGCTTCTCGGAGTCAATGCCTTTCTCATCGTAGATATAACCTGATGAATCGGAAAGGGTAACGACCTTAGCGCCCAGCTCCACACACTTCTCGAGCGTGTATTGCGCCACATTACCAGATCCCGAAATAACCACCCGCTTGCCTTTAATGCTGTCACGCCTTTGGTTAAGCATTTGTTCGACAAAATAGACTACACCATATCCTGTTGCCTCCGGACGGATCAGGCTCCCGCCATAGCTGGCACCTTTACCCGTCAGAACACCGGTAAATTCATTCTTGAGCCGCTTATATTGACCGAATAAAAACCCGATTTCCCTGGCCCCTACCCCGATATCCCCGGCAGGGACGTCATTATCCGAACTGATATGCCTGAAAAGCTCCGTCATAAAGCTCTGACAAAAAAGCATTACCTCCCGATCTGAACGCCCTTTGGGGTCAAAATCGGCACCTCCCTTACCGCCTCCCATTGGCAGCTGAGTGAGACTGTTTTTGAAAATCTGTTCAAATGCGAGGAATTTGAGTGTACTTAAATTTACCGACGGGTGAAATCGCAGACCGCCCTTGTAAGGTCCGATCGCACTGTTCATTTGTACACGATAACCGCGGTTGACTTCTACCTCTCCCAGATCATTCATCCAGGGGACTCTAAAAATAATCACACGCTCGGGCTCGACAATCCGTTCCAGAATCCTGGCTTTCTGATAGTGAGGCTTGTCCTCGATAAAAGGGATGATTGTTTCGACGACCTCCCGTACTGCCTGATGGAATTCGAGTTCACCGGAATTCCGGTTGACAAGCCGGGTCATAAAAGATTCAACTGAAGTCACTGATCAACATATTTAAGACTAAAAATTTAACTCGTCCCTGCTATTAAGACGCGCTAATATAACCAGGAGTTTACTTTGCATGGCTTACTTTTTCAGTATTTGCGTCAAAGTTACCAACACTTCCAAGTTCAGCCGGCCAACTAGGATGCGCATAACTGGAAATGCCTGTCATTCCCGTCGGCGCTTCCGTGTCATTACTTCCTGTTCAGTATTTCAATATCCGATATCCTGACTTTGGAAATATTCGCTTTCCCAAAATCGATCAGAGCGTTACCGATCAGTCCTTTATAGGTAATCGAAACATTCTTTACGAGCAAATCTTTTACGTCCATGTTGTCGTCAAAACGGAATGTTGGCTCGGTATACCGGCCCTCTTCTCGTCTGATGTTTTCAATGATCAGCCGGTCGATTTCCGAATTTTTAAATGTAACGGGGGCATAGGAGGCGTGGAGGTTTGGATGTTCGGACCGGGAGTACACATTGGTGCCTTCGACACGCGAAATCCTGACGTTTGAGAAATACCCCTTCTTATCAAACAAACTATAAAACAACACCGAGGCCGCAGCAGTGTTGCCTTTGACATTGTCGATCGTGATGTTCGAAACGCGGGTGTGCTCAAATGTGTAGAATGCAACGCCTTTCAATGCCGGGATAGAGTCGTAGATATTTTCCGGGAAGATGTTGCGTACCGTTACGTTTTCATAGTTCCTGGCGGGAAACGGCGACATTTTCCCCTGAAAACTGGCCCCGCCGGACGCAAATGCAATGAGGTCGTCGTTGGTAAAACCGGAAATATTCTCAATCAGCACGTTATTTCCCCCGCCGGTAACGCCGTCTCCATTGTGGTTCAATGCGCTGGTAAACCGGGCATCGCGGAATGGATTTTGCTGAAAGCGGATATCGTGGATGTACACGCTGTCGCATTCCATGTAGGCGATCCCCCAACTGCGGGTACTGTCGATCTGCAACTTACCTACTTCCAGGTTTTTGACCTTGTAGAAAAAGAACCCGAAACAAAAGTCCGAATTTTCGACCTTGTCGCGGATGGTACGTGTCTGTGTCCAGGCATTACCGTTCCATTTCCCGCCAAAGATCTTGATATTCTCGTTTCCCTTTTCGATATCCTTGTTGCGGAGCAAGTACTGGTTCGACGATTTCTTCAATTCCAGATAGGCCTTCGGATCAGCGACGAGCGTGAAGTTGGAAGGGATCAGCAACGGAGCCGATAGCATATAATGACCCGCCGGGATTTCCACCCGGTTAGTCCCCCTTTGCGCGGCGCGGTCGATGGCTTTTTGCAGGGCTTTGGTATCGTCCTGCTGAGCCATTGCACAAAATGCAGTGCCACAGATCAATAGAATCACTAACAGATGCCGGAATTTCACTGGTTTGAGGGTTAAGTATTGCGAATGCAGTAAAATAAGGGTTTAGGTAGAGACTGCCCCTGGCCGGCAGCTGCTGGCTAGGGGCGCCGAAATGGCTGCTTAATATCCGTTGTTCTGCTTCAAACCGTTCGAAAGGTCGATCTGTGCCTGCGGGATCGGATATACTTTCATAAAATCCTTTGGCGTAAGGTTCACTACAACGGGCGTTTTGGCCGCATAGTTGTAGAGACGTTCCTCCTGTGCCATCACGGTCAGGTACTTGCCGGTGCGCACCAGGTCGAACCAACGCTCGTGCTCATAGGCAAGTTCCAGCTGCCGTTCGTTCAGGATCAGGTCCGTAAAATCGGCAGATTCCGTGCCTTTGTAATTGTGTGTTGCGTTTCCGAATGCACGTTCACGAACTTTATTAAGCTGTATAAGCGCGTTGGCTTTATCGCCCAGTTTGAACAGCGTTTCGGAGTACAACAGCAGAATATCCGCATAACGCAACACGGGAATATCGATCCCTGATGCGCCGTAGGAATGCTTGACGGCATATTTGCTCACATACGGGTAGTAAATCGGCTCCGCATTGGGCTGTGCCGGTGAAGTCCACCATTCCTGAACCGTGGCGGCTTTACGCTTGTCGCCCGTTTCGTATTTCTTCATCAGGCTCCACGATGGCAGCGAGGTCTCCGCACCGCGATCGGCAATCCCGACAAGACCGCCATTGGGTGTGTAGGATGTCGACAAGCTTTGGCCATTCGTTCCATCTACATACTTGACGGTAAACAGTATTTCGTCGTTGTCCTCCGATTCGAGCTTCCAGAGAGATGTGAAATCGCTGACCAGTTTATAATCCTGCTCATTGACGAGCTTTTCCAACTGCGTTTTCGCGTTTGCCCAATCCTGGCGATAAACATAGACTTTACCCAGCAGGCCCATAGCCGCCCCCTTGCTGGCACGCCCGGTAGCAATTGTTTTGCGCGTGGGTAGCTTGGCGATTGCGTCGGTAAGGTCTTCGATGATCAAAGTATATATTTCCTCCTCGGTCGATTTAGGCAATGCCGCCGCTTCGGTAATGGAAATTTTATCGACGACTTTGGGAACTCCACCAAAAACCCGCACGAGATCGAAATAAAACAGCGCCCGCATGAATTTGGCCTCTCCGATATACTGATCCTTTAAACCCGCTCCGTAGTTGGTAGGCGTATCGATATTGAGCAATACAGCATTAGCACGGAAAATACCATTGTAAGTCGTATTCCAGAATGCGGCTGTCAAAGCATTATCGGCGTTCACGGTCAGGAAATCGACGTCGTTAGAGCCGGCGATGGTCGTGTTGGCCGACATATACAGATTATCCGCCGGCACTTCCATCAGCAGGTAATCGGTCGGGCGGCGGGTTTGCAGTGAATTGTACACGCCCAGCACAGCCTGGTTGATATCGTTGGCCGTCTTGTAAAAATTCGTCGGCGTGAGTACCGATTCCGGCGTGAGATTCAGCAGCTTGTCTTCGCAGCTGGTCAGGCCTAATGCGATCAACATCAGGCCGGTTTTAATAGGATTTGTAATTTTCATATCCTGATTTTCAAGCATTAAAAATTGAAATTAAGACCCAGCGTGTATACCCGGTTGATCGGCGCCGCCCCATTGTTATAGCCTGGTTTGCTGCCCGTTCCGGCAATCTCGCCACCGGTGTAACCCTCCGGATTGTAGCCATGAAAACCCTTTTTGGTAAACATGAATGGATTCGCGAGCGACGCATACACGCGCAGGCCCGACAAATGCAACTTCTGCGAAACGTTCGGCGGGACTGTGAAGCCGAGGTTGATATTCCGCACCGCCAGGAATGAGGCGTCCTCGATATAAGCGTCCGATGAGGACTGGTAAGTGAGCTTGCTCAACGAGCTGGCGGGTACCATGCCATTGCCCGGCTCCGCTTCCGACCACCACTGGGTATCCACCAACGAGCGGCGCATCGCACCGAGCAGTGCGCCCTGGTAATACTCGTTCTCAAAATTATACATCTTAGCTCCTACCGAAGCCTGCATGGCGATGCTCAGGTCAAATGCTTTGTAAGCAAAGTTGTTGATCAAACCAAAATAGGCCTTGGGCTGAAAGTTACCGAGAATCACTTTGTCCGCCGAGGTAATCTGGCCATCGCCATTCACGTCCTGAAATTTGGGGTTACCCGGAACCGATCCGGCCAGCACCGGTGAATTCTTCACATCCTCCGCATTTTGCAGCACCCCCACGATTTTATAGCCATAATAGGAGAACATCGGCTGGCCCAGACGCAGGATCCAGCCCATCCCGTAAGCATCGGTAGTAATTCGCTCCTGCACACCGCCGAGGTCTTCCACTTTATTCACGTTCCTGGCCATATTAAACGAAGTCTCCCATTTGAACTTCCCTACCAGGTTTTTGGTGGTCAGTTCAATTTCAAAACCTTTGTTACTCACGCTGCCCACGTTGGACAATGCGCTCGGGAAGCCCGTGATGGAGGGAATCGACACGTTGTAGAGCAGCCCGCTCGTTCGTTTGTCGTAATAATCGAGCACCAGGTTCACGCGATTGCGGAAAAGGCCCAGTTCAAGTCCGAAGTCGTAGCTTTTGGTTTTCTCCCAACTCAGGCTATTGTTGCCGTAGGATGTCTGGGTCTGGCCTTTGGTCAGGGTGTTGTTAGGCGAGTAATATACATCACCGATCTGGCCAAGGTATTCAAAATCACCAATGTTAAAGTTACCTGTAGCCCCATAGCTCGCACGTAGTTTCAACTCACTCACAGGACGGACATTTTTCATAAAATCCTCCTGCGAAATGCGCCACGCCACGGAAGCCGACGGGAAGTACCCCCACTTGTTGTCAGGGCCGAACCGGGAACTTCCATCGGTGCGGATCGACGCCGAAAGCAGGTATTTGTCTTTAAATCCATAATTCACCCGACTGAAATAGGAGATTAGCCCCCATTGCGATCTGGACGAGGACGAAGCCGACGGGTTGATGATCGCGTTGTTGAGCGTGTGGATAATATCGTTGTTGAAAGAACCATTCACCGCTGCCAGCGACGAGCTGCTCGAATTGTACTTCTGGTAGGAGGCACCGGCGATCGCACTCACATTGTGCACGTCTTTGAAAGTATTGGTGTAGCTCAAAACGTTCTCATTGGCAATGCTGGTAGTCGAGCTCAGCGCCTGTGAACCGGAGTTCAAGCTGGTGCTGGTCGCCCAGGATGCCTGGAAGCGGTCGGTTGTATTCGATGCCAGGTTGGTGCTCAATGACGAGCGGAACGAAAGACCTTTGGCCAGGTTCAGGTTAATAAAGGCTTCTCCGAGGTTATTCACGGTCGTTCCGTAGTAAAAGCTGCCGTCGAGTGTCGCCATCGGGTTCGCCTGCCCGCTTACCACCGCGCCCCAGTATGAACGCGCGCTGGGATACGTACCATCGGAGTTCTGTACGGCTACGAAGCTCGGGAACTTCACATAGTTGTTAATGTCCGAGGATGCAAAACGACGTTTCGAGTACGACGGGTTCAGCATAAAACCGAGGCTCACCACGGAGTTGACCGTCACATCCACGTTCGCGCGCAGGCCGTAATTTTTGTACCAGGTGTTTTTCAAGGTACCCTTCTCATCTTTCAATGTCCCGGAGACATAATACCGCACGTGGTCGTTACCGCCGCCTACCGAAAGGTTATAGTTCTGGATGGCCGCGCTTTGCGTCACCGCATCTTCCCATATCACATTGTTGCCGTTTTTCAACACGTCGCTCACCTGATAGGCGTTCGGGCGACGGGTATCATTCCAAACCGGGATGCTCGTGTCTCCTCCAATCCATTTATACTCGCGGTTCTGGTAGCGCACGGCGTAATCATAATACTCCTGACCCGTGATCCAATCCTTATGACCTTTGGCGTTTGCCACACCGGCATAAGCATTAAAATTGAACCTTGCTTTACCTGACTTACCTTTTTTGGTGGTAACGATAATCACGCCACCCGCACCCCGCGAACCGTAGATCGCCGCTGCAGATGCGTCCTTCAAAACCTCAATCGATTCGATGTCGTTGGTACTCACACTGCCGAGACTACCGCCGGGAAAACCGTCGATGACCACCAGCGGGTCGTTACCCGCGTCGATGGAGCTCGCCCCGCGGATGCGGATCAGCGGTGCGCTACCGGGCGAGGTATTGTTTTGTGTTACGTTCACCCCGGCAAGCCGCCCCGCCAGCACCGATTCGGGCCTTCCGACCGGAATCTGGTCGAGCACGGTGTTTTCGACCTTGGCTACCGAAGCGGTGACCGAACTTTTCTTGACCGTACCGTAACCGACCACCACCAGCTCGTCGAGCACAGTATTGTCCTGCCGCATCACTACCCTGATCACCGATTGGTTGCCCACGGGCACCTCCACCTTCTTATAGCCGATGAACGAGAATGTCAGCACATCGCTCGCCGCGGCCTGGATCTGGAATTTGCCGTCCACGTCAGTTGTGACGCCCTTACTCGTACCTTTAATTACCACGCTCACACCGGGCAAAGTGGCGTTGCCGACGCTGTCCACCACTGTTCCCGACACGGTGCCGGCATCCTGAGCCCATAAGCGGCCCGACATACACAAGGCCAGCGCCAGCATCACGGCCAGCAAAGGCTTTTTCAGGTAAAACTTCATTTGAATCATAGGGTATTGGGGTTTAACTAGAATACAATTGGTGACGTGCACGTGCCCTATTATGGACAAAATGGTTACTTGACTCGCATTTTGGCAACATCCTGAACGCTGACCGGATCGAGGTCCTGGTTAAAAAACTGCCGCACATAAGTTCCGATCTCCGCAATCGACTCATCGGGCAAAAAGCCCATCGCCGGCATAGGCTGGTCGAACTCCTCGCCTTCGATGGTAATCTTCCCCGAAAGGCCTTTCAAGATGATCTGCACAAACTGGTCCTTGTCCTTCACCTGCTGCGTGCCATGCAGGGTCGGGAAAGTACCGGCTATACCTTTGCCGTCGGGTTTATGACAGGAGGCGCAATACTGGCGATAGAGCCTTGCCCCGTTCGACGCAGGGTCGGTTACAGGCTGGCTTTGCGTGTTGCGGGCGAGCAAATCTGCCTGCGTCCCACGGGTAATGCGCAGAATGCGGTCGTCTTCCGGTTTCGGAAAACCGCTGCCCGGATTCCAGTCGCGGTTGCTGGTGGAAACATAAATACTGCCATCCGGGGCTACGCACACGGCCCGCAAACGCCCGTAGGTGGCATCCAGGGGAATGCTTTCCGACACCACGCCGCTGCCTTTCGCGTCCGTTTTCAGGATACGTAAATCGGCTTCCTTCAGAGTCGTCAGCAGGATCGCCCCTTTCCATTCGGGAAACAGCTTACCTTCATAGACCGCGATGCCCGCAGGGGCAATCGTGGGTGTCCATGCCTTCACAGGCTTCGTCACCTTCACCGAGTCGCAGAATACTTTTTCCTTCGGCTGGTCGCAAAAGCCTTCGACCCTCGGCCAGCCGTAGTTATGTCCTTTTTGAATGATATTCAGCTCATCTTCCACCGCATCGCCGTGCTCTGAGCTGTAAAGGATGCCGTTCCGCCCGTAGGCCAGCCCCTGAATATTCCGATGCCCCCACGACCAGACGAGACTCCCTTTGATCGGATTGTCGGCCGGCACACTTCCGTCCAGGTTCATTCGCAGCACCTTGCCGTTCAATGAGCTTGTATTTTGCGCGTTGGTAATGGTGACCGCGTCTCCGGTAGCAAACATTAGCTTGCGGTCAGGTGAAATCGCAATCCGCGAACCGTTATGGCCCGTGTGTGCAGGGATTTCCAGCATGGTCAGCGGATCGGTCAGGCGATTCTGGCGGTAGGTGAAACGCACCAGCTTTGTCGTGATAACCGAATCCTTCTTACAGGTATAGTCCACATACACATATGGTTTTTTAGGGAAATCCGGATGCAAAGCCATCCCCAGCAGCCCCAGCGAGCGGTGGCGATATACCTCGTCGATTTTTACGAGCAACTTTTTCTCTCCTGTCCTGGGATTAAGCCTGCTGATACTGCCGCTCTGCTCGGTATACCAGATCCAGTTATCCGGCCCCCACACCATTTCCCAGGGCACATTCAGCCCTGAAGCCACTACGTGCACGTGCACGGAAAGCGACAAAGAATCAGGTTCGACAGGGCGTTGCCGTGCTGGGTCATTGCGACGTCCCGCCGCAAATACTGCCGCAAAGGCTAACCAAACCGGTATGGAACGCAACAAATCCATCAGATCACATTCATTTCATTTTCAAGAAAGCGGGCCACGAAGGAATCATCGACCAAATGCGGATAGGCGGCGATCACACGTGTAATCTCTTCGGACTGGCCCGGCGATAGGTTCTCATTCGGATTCAGCGTCCAGATACCGTCCAGCAAGCCCTGGCGGCGTAGCACCTCATGCACGCCGGTAATGCAGCCGTGGAATGCGTGAGCCGGATCGAAAATCGCCGCGTTCATATCGGTGACGGCAACATTGGTACCCAGCATCGAAGCGGCATCGGCATAGCCGGTGGCGAGCGTCTGCTTCACGGCTGTAAGAAGTTCCACAGCCTTTTCCGTCCAAACGGCCCAATGGCCGAGCAAGCCGCCGACGAAACGTTTTTCGACGATTTCCCCATCAATTTCAAAGCGGTAGGGCGTCAGCAGATCGGCCACGATATTGTCGTCATTACCCGTATACAGCGCTATCTCGTCCCGACGGCTCGAATGCGCCACCGCCCTGACGACATCCAGGGTTTGGTAGCGGTTGAATGCCGCCACTTTAATAGCGTACACATTCGGGATTTCGGCCAGTTGCTCCCAGAAATCATAGCTGTAAACCCGGCCGCCAATAGCCGCCTGCAAGTAAAATCCAAATACCGGAATCACTTCCGCCACCTTTTTAACGTGCGCGATAATCTCCGACTCAGGCTGTGTCTTAAAAGCGGCCATACTGACCAGCCCAAGGTCATAACCATGCTTTATCGCGATTTCAGCTTCTTTCAACGCCTGCTCCGTCAATCCGCAAATGCCGGCTACCTTGATAAACGGACGCTTCAATGCCGCCTTATCGATTTCCCCGGCCGCTATCGCCAGCACTCGTTCAAACAAATTCACCTCCGGGTCGCGGATCTCAAACTGTGTGGTATGCACGCCAACTGCCACTCCCCCAGCCCCGCTGGCCATATAGTAGCGCGTCAGCCCGCGCTGTTTCTGTTCGTCAAGCTGCAGCTCACGCGTCAGCGCCAGCGGATGAGCCGGAATCACCGTCCCGTCAAACAGCAGCTTTTTAATATCCTCTTTCAACATACTTAAATAACTACTTAAATATCAAACCATTAACCAAACAAACAACTCCTCACCATTCATGACTACCCATGACAAAACTGACCATTCATGACTACTCATGACAAAACCCGACCATTCATGACAACTCATGACAATACCTGACCATTCATGACAACTCATGACAATACCTGACTACTCCCAACCATTCATGACTACTCATGACAATACCTGACTACTCCCAACCCAATCGCACTCCCAACCTCCCTTTCCTCCCTGCATTAAAACTGCCCCTTCCGCTCCTGGAAATGTGTGGGTTTATTGATGGTCTTACCTCCTTCGAGCAGCCATTGCGCTGTAATGCCGATCATTTGTTTCAATGTCGTGCGCGGATAACCGAACAAACGAAACGACTCCGCCGCATTGCTCAAAAGCGCCGTCGGCTGCTCTTCGCCGATAAACTGCGGTTCGATGTTAAATATACGTCCAAACTCCGCGGCCAGCCAGCGCAGCGAAACCGTCTCCGGACCGGTAATGTTGAGGATCTTCGAAGGCGATTCGCAATGCAGCAGCGAGCGGATCGCCATTTCATTCGCATCTCCCTGCCAAATCACATTCACATGCCCCATCGTTATGTCCAGCGGCTTGCCGTTCAGCACCGATTTGGCTACTTCCAGCAGCACGCCATATTTGAAGTCGATCGCGTAATTCAGCCGGTAAAGCAGGATGGGCGTGCCGTAAACCGATGAAAAGTACTGGAACATCCGCTCACGCCCGAGGCACGACTGTCCGTACTCCCCTACCGGGTCTGTCCGCATTTCCTCCGTTGCCCCGCCCGAACCCACCGGCGTGAACGGGTACACATTGCCCGTCGAGTACACCACAATACGCGATTTGCGGAACTTCTCCGCCACACGTCCCGGCAAATAGGTGTTCATCGCCCAGGTGTATGGCTCATTGCTGGAAGTACCAAACTTCTGCCCGGCCAGGTAGAGCACATTTTCAACCTCCGGGAGGTCCTGCAACTGCGAATCGTCCAGAATATTAGCGATGATCGTCTCGATACCCTCGGCATTCAGTTCCTGCACAAGCCCCTCTTCACTGAAACGCGACACGGCGATCACCCGTTTGTCGAGCCCCGCCCGTTCGATAGCCTGCATCGTCAGCCGCGCAATGCTCGGACCGATTTTCCCTCCTGCCCCCAGGATCATAATGTCACCTTCGATACGCTTCATATCCTCGATCAGCGCGTCGGAAGGGCTAAGCCATTGTTCCTCAAAAGATTCTATACCGTTCATTTTATTTAAAAAGCGGATTGTTGAAAAATAATTCTTTGACATTCACCAGCGCCAGCGCGAAAATGATAAGCAAGCCCAACCCCGCGAAAATTTTCACAAAAGGCTTGTTGACTTTCTCGCCCATGATCTGCGCGTCGTTGCCTACCAGGTACATGACCGTCCCGATAAAAGGCACCACGAAAATGGTTACGCTTTGTGCAAAGACGATCAGTTCGAGCGGCAGTTTGCCGAACCGGATCGCCACGGATGCACCGATCACCATCACCAGTGCTACCAGGTAACGGACCTGTCTGGAAGAGAAATTACTGCCCATTCCGAGCGCATCGCCCAGCAGCGTTCCTCCTACTGATGCATTACCGATCACCGATGAAAATGCCGCACCGAAAAGACCGATCAGAAAAAACGCCGATGCATTGCTCCCGAAAAGCGGTTCGAGGGCCTTCGCCATATCCGATGCCGAGTTGACCGCAATGCCTTTGGGTTTCAGGATCGCCGCAGCGCATACGATCACGATCAGGCACATTACCCCAAGCAGGATAATGCCCGTATTACTGTCGTTCCTACCCTGCCTCACCGCCGGATTAATGCGGATTCGCTCCTGGATCAGGTATGATTGATACAATGCGCCGACGATGGAAAAGCAGGAAGCCGTAAATGCGATAACCAGCCCCAGCGAACCTTCAGGCATTTGGGGTGTCACCAGGCCGCGTGCTACCTCCGCTGCCACCGGCTCTGCCCAAAACAAGGTCGTAATGAAAGAAAGCAGCATCAATACGATCAGAAAGATCATCGTCTTTTCGAGTACTGAGTAAAAGCTCCGGAAGAACAGCAGGCATATCGCGAATGCATTGAAAAGCAATATCCATGGCACCGGCGATGTGTGAAATAGCTCACCGGCGGCAATGCCCACGCCCACCGAATTTCCTGCCTGGAAGGACGACGCTACCAGGAAAACGCCGATACCCATCGCCACAGCCGCCGCCTTACCCCATTTTTGACGCACCGTGGCCAGCAGTGATTGGTCCGTAGCGACTCCGATGCGCGTGGCCATGCTCGTGAAAATGGCCATAAAGAATATCGCGAGCACCACCAGCCAAAGCAGCGAGTAGCCATAGTTAGCCCCCATTTTCGACGTGATAGTCATTTTGCTGGGTCCGAAAACAAGCGCTGCCGTAATCATGCCTGGCCCAAGTGTCCTG